>PMZP01000017.1 GCA_003170325.1 Candidatus Tayloriibacteriota bacterium | reverse complement strand
TTCCGAAGGAATGAACGTGATATTCCTCTTGGGAAACTGGCTCTCGATCATCTGTTTTCGCATCGTGTAAGAGAGCGGATTTCGGCTTGTGGATGTGTATGCGACGCCAAGAACGATGAGGACTTCGTCGTGCCGTTTGAGAACCTGCTCGATCAGATATCTGTGACCAGGATGCAGCTCCGGCTCCTGGAAACGACCTACGATGACACCGATGCGATTTTCAGACGTTATATTTTTCACTATATTCCTTGTGTAAAGGGCTTCTGTTCGTATATGCTATAACATATCTACCAATGATTGACAACAAGAATATTGACTTCTCTAAATCTTATGCTATTGTATACACAGCGATTTGAACACTGACAACATTAACCTGAAAGGAATGAAATATGCACATACCCGAAATTCACGTTGACAGGAAAGAGGTCCGCGAGGCCCTATTCCCCACCGAAAGCGGCCCGATCATCCAGTCGAGGCTTCAGACAGACTTCTACGTTTACAGCATGGGCCAATTCTTCACGCGATTCTACCGGGATGTCCAAGTGACATACAGCTTCACGAACCGGACCAAGTCGATCAGACTGGCCGATGAGATTCGAGAGGAAGATCTGCGGCGGGAACTGGATTATGCGCTCAATCTGCGATATAGGAAAGACAACGAGATCCCCTATATCTCGAATATCCGAAATGACGGGACATTCATGTTCTCGGACGAATACCTGGGTGATCTCACAGCCTCACGGCTTCCACCATACATGCTCACCACAAACGATGGGCAATTCGGATTGACCACGACCGGACAGTGGCATCAAGCCGCCGACTGGGAAATGTACATGTTGACGATCATTAGCGCCCTCCGTACCGAAGCCTTGATGCGCAAGAAATTCAGACCGGAACAAGATGAGGTCATCGAATACACCGCCCGACAAATCGAGCACAAGTTGAGGACGTTGCGGGAGCACCCCAAAGTGACGTTCAGCGACTTCGGTACCCGTCGTGCTGCTAGTCCTCTGCTTCAGAAGCTCATTGTGCGCCTCGCTTTGGAATTTCTGCGGCGAGGCCAGTTAGTCGGGACGTCCAATGTCCACATTGCCCAGGAACTGCAGACCATGCCGACTGGCACAGACGCCCATCAAAGGCTGATGGTCATAGCAGCCCTAGCGAACAGCGCTACTGAACTGCGCGAAACGCCGTTCAAGGCGCTGCGCCAATGGTGGTCGCTGTATGGGTGGGCACTATCGATCATCCTGCCGGACACATTCGGTAGCGATTGGATGTTCAAGCACCTGCCGGCCGAGTTCGCGCTCAAATGGAAGGGCATGCGCGGTGATTCCATGGACATGTTCGAGTTCGCGGAAAAGCTGATACGCTTCTATGAGAGACACGGGCAGGATCCGCGGGAACGCCTCTACATTCCGAGCGACGGTTTGAGCCTGGACTCGATGATCAAGGTAACCTACGCCTTCATGGATCGCATCAAGGTCAGTTCTGGCTGGGGAACATTGCTCACCAACGACACAGGTCTCGGACATCCATCTATCGTCGTTAAGGCCATTGCCGCGAATGGCAGGCCTTGCGTAAAGCTCTCCGATAATATCGCCAAGGCCATGGGGCCGGCGGACGAGATCGATCTTTACCGGCGTGTCTTCGAATATGACACGACGAGAAACGAGACGTGCATCGTTTGATCTAGGACGACAGCAGCTTCACGAGCGGACGACTGAAACCAGTCGCCCGCTTTTTTTAATTGTTCTCAAATTCGCAGCAATATCTTATAGTTTCTCCGCGACCAGAACCATATTGGTAGCCGGATATGGAATCGGCAGGATCTTGTCTCCGATCTTCTTAAACAAAGCGACCTTCCCCTTCCAGCGATTCTCCACGACCCAATCGCTGGTATAAGCCCTGGACGATCCCTCTGGACTATTCGGATTCTCCAATACAGAAAATCCGACCTGTTTGAGTTCGTCCTTCCATTGTGGAAAATCCCAAAAAGCGAATTCTTCATTCAGCTCACTCCGCCAATTATCGACGTAGTCCTTCTTTGTCATGAACTCGACGGCATCTTTGTATCGAAGAATGATATATGTCTCACCATCAAACTTTTCTTCACGAAAATGAATCTTCGTATCTTCGCTGCGCTTGCCGCTTTTACGCATATCAGCAAGATAGTCTTCGGCAAAACGGAGGAAGCGAGCATGCGTCGAGAGCGTTTCTAGGTGCTTTTTCAATGACTCCCTATTCGAGCAAGTCTTGAAAACGTCAGAACCAAAACCGTCATCCACAGAAAGATTCATGTAGACTTCTTCATCCTTACCGTTCGGGCCGACGACATCCCTTATGACGATACGGCCAGAACGCGCAGTTTGTAGGTATTTCTTCTTAAGATAATCTCGCAGAGTTATTTCCTGTCCGGCATATGAATAGAGTTCGTGGGTTGTCGAATTGCAGATAGTCGTGTCTATAGTGCCGTCCTCGAATATACTGTCGAGAAGATTACGCTGGTGGAAATGGACATAGGTTCCGCCGAACTCTCCGGCGCGAAGACGCTCTTCGCATCGAGCTGTGAATTCCGTCGTCAATTCTATGCCGACGATATCTGAATCCGGGAAATCTCGTGCCAATCTGACTATAAGGGCTCCGTCAGCACATCCTTCATCAACGATCTTCCCTGGCCTGATAGCTCCACGGATATCACGGTATTTTACATCCATTAGGGCGTCATTGCTCATACCATAAGCATACGAGCTATAATTCCGGTCAAGGGTCAAACTGCCGCTCTCCGTAAGAAGAGGGTCTCTCCAAAGCCGCAGAATATTTTCTGGTATATCGGGAAAATCATGCCATGTCTCTAATGTCGCTTGGGATAGTTCCGTCCTGAGTTCGATCTTCGATTCCCAGGAGTTGCCGGCTTCTGCGACCATTTTGATGATTTCGATTGGTGTGCGCGCCGTAAATCCTTTCGTCTTTTCATCGTATTCTGCCGACAAAATGGCAAATCCCAATTGAGAATACTGCTCTATAAGAGACGGCGTGGAGCAAAGCACGATTGTATTTTGAGGTTTAAGATCAAGCTTGCCATCAGTCTGTTCCAAGATCTCCTTCAATGTGTAATCGGCAAAACGACCTGTTGGGTCAAAGTGAGGAATGCCGATTATACGGTAACTCATGCCATCGTCTTTTTTAAATTGCCGTGCGAATCGATCAAGACTGATGGTCCTTTCATAGAACGGAATCGGGTTATAGCGGGAATGCGCCTGGTTGGCGGAGGTAACAGCGAAGACGATGCCTGTGATGCGCTCATTCGCTGGCACTGCACTCTTTCCAATAAGCGGCAACTTATCTATAGTGCCAGTCAAAACTTCGCGGAGATAATTCTCCTGAAATTTTGTGTTTACTAGGTGTCTACCAGGAAATAACAGATAAGCCATAAAGCGAACTATGGCGTCGTCGTTCCCGTCGTCGTGCCAGTCGTGGTCGTTGCGGCGCCGGTCTTACCCATGATCGCCTTATCAGACTTTATGAGAGCGGTGATGATGGTTTGGGCGTCCTTGCGGGCGGCTACCAAGTCCTTCTGAGCGGCCTGGATCTTGGAGCGGGCATCTTTCAGAGTAGCTGTATTGGAAGCCATCTTCGTCTTATCGCCTTGATCTGGCGTCAGTGGAGAGACTTCACTGACGGCGGCTTGAACTTGGGTATTGGCATCGGAGATCTTGGCGGCAAAATCGGTCAGATCGGCTTGAAGGACGGTCATATT
>PMZP01000042.1 GCA_003170325.1 Candidatus Tayloriibacteriota bacterium | reverse complement strand
ATATTGAACTCATTCGATCAACTTTGGCAAAACAATCCTGATATAAATTTGATAATTATCGGAAAAGTTGGCTGGATGTGCGGCCATATAGTCGAGAGAATACTTACGCATCCGCTATTCAATAAAAGACTGTTTATGTTCAACGATGCGTCTGATACTGAATTAGATTTTTGCTACAACAGGTCCAAGGCGCTAGTCGCAGCATCGATCAACGAAGGTTTTGGGTTGCCTATAATCGAGGCTTTAAGCCACGGCATATATGTACTCGCCAGCGGCATTCCGGTATTTAGAGAGGTTGGCAAAGATTTCTGCAGTTATTTTGACATCAATGATCCTCTTGGACTCTCTAAAGAAATTAATAGGTGGGAAAAAACAGGTATACCACCCGTTGTCCGTCGTATCAAGGAATTTAAATGGCCGAATTGGAAAGAGAGCACTGAAGAATTAATCGATAAAATACTACTTTGTGTGGACAATCAGTAAAGATACGATGTACATGCCAGATATTGTTATGTACGCTTTGAGAGTAACGCAAATGACGTGAAAACTGAAGAAACCCCAACTATCACCATCCCCACCCCGCCGGCCAACAACCACCCGCCGACCACGTCGGAGAACCAGTGGACGCCTAGATAGATCCGGCTCACACCGACTAGGAAGATGATGAGACCACAGATCGAAATGCTGACCAGCTTCAATGGCTTATTTTTGACGATCCTAGCCAAACCGAAGGTCAGAATGAGAAAGACGATAGTGGCGCCGGTGGTATGACCGCTGGGGAATCCCCAGTTACCGAAGCTCGAGGCGAGCGGCATATTGGGTCGCGCGATCATGAAGAAATTCTTGAGGTAGACAGTCAGCCAGCTAACGAACAAGAAACCGAGTGACAGACAGGCGGCCGTTCGCCATTCCTTGGCGATCATCAATAAGAGAAGCAGGAATATGACGATGATCGTCAGATTGCCGCCATCTCCGAGCGAGGTTATGCCGAGCATTATTGGCGTCAAAACGGAAGATTGAGCGTTCAAACCGATATTGTTTACGGCGATATCGACTCCACGTACAGCTGGATTTTGAGAAGAGACGAGAATTGCAAGACCTAGAAATGCCACGAGCAGGATAATACCAATCGTAATCATCTGAAAACGACCTCTATTTGTTCCTTGGAAACAATCCATATGAGTTGATGATTTCATCATCCTATCACAAAAATATCCTCGCCGGGAATTTGCTTTTCATCGATATTTCCTATACCATATAGGATATGAGAAATCGAAAAAATAACAATCAGTATTTCACGGCCTTTTTTGAAAAAAATGAGCTTAATGGCTATACAGTGACTGTTCCTTCCTTGCCGGGACTGGTCACAGAGGGCCGGACGTTTGAAGAAGCGGCTAAAATGGCTCGAGATGCCATCAAGTGCTACATTGCAGGATTGAAGAAAATCAAAGAGAAAGTCTTCCCCGAAAGCGAGGTTGGTAGTTTCAGAATCGCCGTGCCGGTCTAATTCTCATTCGATTCAGAATATGCCGAAGTTGCCAGTTCTCAATCCGCGAAAACTTCTTAGGATTCTCCTTAAGATGAATTTTTATGTTCACCATCAATCCGGTAGTCATGTGAATCTTCGCCACATCAGTAAACATCATTTACATATTGTGATTCCAATCCATTCTAGAGATCTGGCTCCCAAAACTCTTAAATCGATCCTCGTCCAAGCGGAGATTTCCGTAAAAGATCTAAACGATATTTTGTAACATGACCCCCTCCCGCCTCACCCTATTCACCATAGACTCCGTAAGCATCGCCGTGGCTTTCCTCGTCTCTCTGTTTATTCGCCAATCGGCGATGGTGAGCCTTCGCTTCGGCTATATCAATTACAATTCAGTCGATTATACCCTCTCCTTTCTGATCGCTTCCCTATTTCTCCTCACCGTCTTCGGCGCCTTCAAGCTATACCAGATTCGAACGATTGAAATTACCGCCAGAATATTCACGGTCATAAAAGCTCTGGTTGTCTGGACACTTCTCATAACACTGTTGGTTTACGTTTTGAAATTCGATTTCTCCCGCGCGGTGCTATTCTTGACCGTCATCTTAACAGCCATACTTATCTGTTTTGCGAGATTTGCCTACTTCAAATATCGGCGGAATAAAAGAAGGGACGATGATACCGATGTTCATATCATCGGAACCGGCGGTCGGGCCAAAGATATCGAAAAACAGCTGAAAGATAGCTTGCCGAATCTTTCGGTCATTCATTTTGATTATCAGAATCCCAGATCACGCGCGCACTTGGCCGCTATGGAAAGTCATGACATTTTTATCGCCGATGAGCATCTGACTCGCCAGGAAGTCATGGAGATCTTGGCTGATACCGAGTTCCGTCATCACAGCTTCCGAGTCATTCTAGACACCTTCAGACTGGTCACCGGCGAAGTCAGACTGAACGACTTGGACGAGATCCCTTCCATTTCTCCCAATTGCCAACCGAATACTGTTTATTTGATTGCAAAACGATTGGTAGATATTGCCGTTGCCGGTATTGGCATCATCGCGGTATCCTCTATTTGGCTCGCTATAGGAGCCGCTGTAAAAATCGACTCAAAAGGACCCGTTCTTATCAAACAAATCCGCATAGGCTCAAATTTGAGGCCTTTCACGCTCATTAAATTCCGAACTATGCACTGTAATACGACCTTATACGAGTATTCGCCGAATAATGGGAATGATCCGCGGATAACCAGAACCGGTCGAATTTTGCGCCGCTTTAGCCTGGATGAACTACCTCAATTGTGGAACATCCTAAAGGGCGATATGAGCCTAGTCGGTCCTCGGCCGGAGATGGAATTCATTGTCCGAGACTATGAACCGTGGCAACAGATCCGCCTCAAAGCCAAGCCGGGGCTGACCGGTCTGTGGCAGATCCTCGGGCGTAAAGACATCCCCTTACACAAGAATTTGGAATATGATTTCTATTACGTTTGCAATCGCAATTTCCTCCTGGATTCCGTGATCATGCTGAAGACTATTCCGGCGGTCTTATTTGGTAGAGGGGCTTATTAGAAAATATATTGTCTCGGATGTCTCATTCGCCAGGGTCATATAATTTCCTCGATCTTAGCTTTCAAAGCATTGAGCTTTTTAAGATTCGCGCTCATGGTCGGAGAATTTGGATCCGAAGAATACCAGAGAACCGATTGGTAATGAGTGTAGATTGGTAAGACTTTATTGATCACCGCCAAGGCCAAATCATATTTCTTGTTGGTGAAATAATATTGTGCCAGACGTAGCTCATTCGTGAGATCAGCGGCCGGAAAATACTTGACGGCGGCTAGCAAGTGCGACTCATAACCTGAATAATCCTTTTCAGCTTCATCAGTCGCGACTAAAGCAGAATAATATATGCCATTTAGTGGAGAGAGCGCTATTGCCTTTTCAATCGATACCCTGGCGGCCTTATAATCCCCCATCTGATAGGTGGCACTCCACATATCGTACCAAGTAAGCGGCTCGAAAGGATTCAATCTCGCCGACTCCTGGTAATCCCCGATAGCCACGATATTATTAATAGTGTCTTTCTGACTTCTCCTCGTAGCCATAT
>PMZP01000026.1 GCA_003170325.1 Candidatus Tayloriibacteriota bacterium | reverse complement strand
GCCACAAACTGGCTCTGAATCATATCTACAAAATTATTAGATTCTAACAAAGTTATAATAAAGTTTGGACAGGGACCCAGTGATATTTTTTCCAATGGATCTTTATTTTTAGGATTGCTTCCAGTTCTAACCAATAGCAGTTGACATTCTCCGCCATATGGAATAACATTCAAATCTACATTAGAATGTATGAAAGCAACAACAAAGAAACAACCAAAACGCGAACTCTCCGAGATAGCTAGGCTCCTCAAGGTTGCCGGCGAGCCAAGTCGAATCGAGATCCTTTGCGTTATTTTTCGCGAGCAAAAGATATGCGTATCCGATATCGCTTCCGAGCTCCATATGAGCGTGGCTATCGTCTCGCACCATTTGCAGGTCATGGCCGGTGAAGGATTACTTGAACCCTATCGTGAAGGGAAGTGTACTTTCTATGCGTTCGCGGACAAAGGCTTTGCCGGAGATTTGAAGACCCTCATTTGCAAGTATAAGAATAATTAATAAATAACCATATAAATATATGTCTAACGTAATTAACGCTACACAAAAAAATTTCTCGGGAATCGTGCTCGAGTCAAAAGAACCAGTCCTTGTTGATTTCTGGGCACCGTGGTGCGGTCCGTGTAGAGCGATGGCTCCAGTTTTGGACGACTTGTCTCTCGATCTTAAAGATTCAGTAAAGATCGTCAAAGTTGATGTTGACGATCCAGAGAATCGCGATCTGGCCATGCAATACGAGATCCGAAGCATTCCTAGCATGAAGCTTTTCAAGAATGGGACCGTCATAGAAGAATTCGTGGGCATGATGCCCAAGGAAATGCTCAAAGACCAGATCGTAGAGTCGTTAAAAAGCAAATAAAATCCTATGAATATCCAAGTCATCGGTTCGGGTTGTAAAAAATGCAAAGCTTTGTTCGAACTCACAAAAGCGGTTGCGGTCGAGCTCGGCATCAAGGATGCCGTTGAATACAGCACCGACATAAGCAGGGTAGTGGCCATGGGCGTTATGAGCAGTCCAGTTTTGGCTATTGATGGCAACGCAGTTTTGGCCGGCGTCTTACCCGATAAGGATAAATTGAAACAAGTAATTTCGGAATATTTGCCGGTATGAGTGTATTTTATCCGCTACAGTTGTTTGCTGATTGGCTGACTTACAGCGTATTTAATATCGCCCCGCAATCGTTGCTCGGAAGCGCGGTCGATTTCTTCATCTTCGACACGCTCAAGATCTTCATCCTGCTCTCGGTCATCATATTTGCCGTCTCTATCATCCGCTCATATCTGCCGCCGGAGAAAATACGCGCCGTTCTCTCGCATAAGAATAAATACACTGGCAACGTCATTGCTTCACTTCTCGGTATTATCACGCCATTTTGCTCATGTTCAGCTATTCCTTTATTTCTTGGCTTTGTGCAAGCCGGAGTCCCACTCGGTGTGACGTTCTCATTCTTAGTAGCATCTCCCATGATCAACGAGGTAGCCTTGGTCCTGCTCTTAGGCATGTTCGGCTGGAAGATCGCCCTCATCTATATCGTGAGTGGTCTCATCATTTCCATACTCTCCGGCCTAATCATCGGTAAAATGAAAGTGGAAAATCTGGTAGAACCATTCGTCTATGAGAACAGTATAAATAGAGCCATTGACCTACCTAACATGTCGCGAAGGGAAAGATTAATCTATGCCAAGGATTACACTTTGGATATCCTGAAGAAAGTTTGGCCGTATGTCCTCATCGGTATTGGTGTTGGTGCCTGGATACACGGTTATGTGCCCGCAGACTTCCTGGTGCGATACGCAAGCGGAGATAAATGGTACGCAGTACCTTTGGCCGTTCTCATCGGTATTCCACTTTACTCCAATGCCGCCGGTATCATCCCTTTGGTTAGCGCTCTGACTGAAAAAGGCGTGTCCATAGGCACGACTTTGGCCTTCATGATGTCGGTCACGGCTCTATCTCTGCCGGAGTTCATGATCCTTAAGAAGGTCATGAAGACCAGGCTTATATTGATCTTCGCAGGTATTGTTGCGGTCGGTATCACCCTCACTGGCTATCTGTTCAACGCGATTTTGAGGTGATCGTCACTATTATATGCTAACTCTGTATATCAAAATGAGATTGTTCGGTATTTAGTCGAATGATAGAGATTTTTTTATGTCTCTGATGATCTCATCAAGGCGATGATCGCTCTTCACATAATATTTGCTAACCCCCAACTCGACATATGATTTCATCGTCTTCGGACCCTCGGTATTTGAGACCACAAATATAGGGACGTTCTTCCATCGGCCTCCATTAGCTTTGAATTTATTTACGAAATCGATGCCAGTCTCTTTGCCGAGGAGGTTATGATCGAGCCATATCGCGTCGATATGTTCCAGATCGTTCAGATAATCGAGCGCATCCTTTATATTCTTTGCGCTGATGATGCCTAGCCCATTTTCTTCGAGATTCGCATTGAATACTTGGTCAACGCTGCGAGCGGCGATGACACCAAAGCCGTTCTTTTTGAGTTTATCACTGACCATCTCTAGGAGCGGACGCTCATCTTCTATGACGAGGATCGTTTTCTTTTTCATTGTTGATTTTTGGTTATCCCTCCGATTGGTAATGTCACATAAAAAGTAGTGCCACGATTCTCGTGTGGCGATTCGAACCAGATCTTTCCTCCCGATTTTTCAACGATCGATTTGACGATATAGAGCCCAAGACCGGTGCCATCGGTGTCATTTTCTCTGACATTATCCGCGCGGAACAGCTTGGTGAATATCTTGCTGTGCTGTTTTCTAGGGATGCCATAGCCAGTGTCGGAGACCTTGATCTGTATATTCTTCTTGTCTACTAATGAGATGGCTAATCCGATCTTCCCTCCGATAGGAGTGTATTTCACCGAATTAGAAAGGATATTCTGCATAACCATTCGGAGGAGCTTGGGGTCTGCTCGCATGAACGAGCTTTCTTTATAGCACGAGAATTGGAACTGTATCTTTCGGGCATTGATCTGCGGTTTTTGTTCATGTATGACATTTCTGGCGAGCTTGCAGATATCGGTCGATATCGGCTCTATGACGAAAGTCCCCAACTCAAGACTGGAGACATCCAAAAGGGCGTTGACCAATTCGACCATGCGTCTATTGCTACGATATACCTCGTCGAGATATTTCTTTTGTTTTATATTCAATTCTCCTGCATCTCCTTCGAGGAGCATCTCCGCATACCAATTGACCGTGGAAAGGGGAGTACGGAGCTGGTGCGAGACCAATGAGACGAACTCCGTCTTGGCCTTATCGATCTCATGCTCATATGTGATGTCCCTGAAGACCTTGATCGTTCCGATCACTTTTCCTGCGAGAATCACTGGTGTTACCGTGATAGACACAGGGAATTTTGAATTATCATTGCGCATATTGTAGTAGGTAGTGCCGGTGGTTTTGGTGCCTTTTGTCATGGCCATATTCACGGGGTGCTTTTCCAGTATGACCGGTGTACCTTGTTCGTCTTCTAGCAGTGTTATCTCTGAATAGATCTTGCCGATCACTTCCTCTTTTTTCTTTCCGAGCAATCTTTCGGCAGTTTCATTTATGAGGATGATCTTTCCATTCTCATCGGTGGCGATGAGGCCGTCACCGATAGAGAGAAGAATTGCCCTTTCCTTTGCTCTGACTACTTCCAGGCTCTTTGTCCTTTCGAGCACCTTTTCTTCCAGAGTCTTATGCGACATTTTGAGTTTCTTTGCAGTCACTACTAGCTTGCGTCTGACGACCTCTTTTTCTTTAGCCGTTGCTGCCAACTTATTTGCGGTTGCCGCAAGCTTGGCCGCTGTCACCACCAGTTTGCGTCTTACACTTTCTTTTTCCTGTGCTGCAATAGCGAGCTTGCGCCTGACGCTTTCCTTTTCCGCGGCTAAAACCTTGAGTTTAAGGATGATGTCTTCGGACGGGGAAGTAATGGGTATTTTATTCATATGATTTTTAGTTTCCAAGTATTTTCTCAATCTTTTTCACGATGTCGTGGAGCTTCCAGTCAGACTTGACCAGAAAATAGGTCGAAGCGTGTGCCAGGGCGTCGGTTACGAATTGGTCGTTAGTCGCACTCAAGTTGGTCAGGATGATGATGGGGACTTTTTTACCCCAAACGTTTTCCCGGATCTTTTTCAAAGTGGTCATACCGTCCATTTCCGGCATGATGAGATCGAGCAATATCAGTTGGGGATGTTTGGAAAGAGCCGATTTCAGGCCTTCTTTGCCGTTTTTTGCTTCTATAGGCACAAAATCTTTGAGACGCAAAACATCCATGAGAGCGCCGCGAAGGCTTTTCTCGTCTTCAATGATCAGTATCGTTTTCTGTTTTGTCACTTATTTCTCGTCTCGGTGATTGGCATATAAACCTGTCTGCAGACGTACCAAGTCCATAAAAAGGGTTCTATCAATGATTACGCAGTGGTTAAGCCGTTCAGGGCAAGAATCCATTACAACCAGTCAAATAAGACTAAGCAGTTCTAATTCTTTGAAGTCTTGCGAGGAGATCGAGGAGATGCCGGGCGTTTCACTCTCGATGTGATACCAGCTTTTTCTATTTCACGTTTTATGTCTTTCCAATGCCCTTGTAGTCGACTGACTAGCTCTACAAGCTCCGCGCGATCCATACCTTTGATATCTTCGTACTTTTTTGCCACTTTGGCGATGGCCTCATTGTAAGCGTCTTCGTTCACTTCCTTCATCTTTCCAATCTCGTCCATGACATCTGCTTTGGCCTTGAGCATCCAGCTCTTCACTGCTCGGAGATGAGCCTTACCTTTGGTCGAGCCATAGAGATAATACGCTCCAGCGGCCGTGGCGGCTAAGGCAGCGATACCGAGGCCTATTGCTTCCTTTGAACCTGTGGAAAGACTTTTGTTTTTATTTTTCATGTTATGTTATTTGGAGGTTATTTTTTGTAATTCGACGATTTCCTGCGTGCAAACAGGCTGGCGATGAGATTCAAGAAGGCCGATATACTTGACTGATTATTCCTTATGGAATGCTTCATTTCCTCTTTTACTTCCTGGCGGAAAGCGTGCATGTCCTCGGTGATCTCTGTGCCTTCGCGCTTTATGATCCGTGAGAGCTCACGGACGTCCTTTAATATGATGACGATGTAGATGAGAATGATTACAGATACGAGCGTGACCAGTATGACCGCTATCGTCGTTATAAAAAAGAATATGTCAGCATGAATGAGTGTTTGCATGGGTATAGTATATCAGAATTTGGACAGGCATCCCAGCTTATTCACTTGCTTGACATATACCCCTAGGGGGTATAGACTGTCTGTATGAATAAAAACAAACAAAGACTCGTTCAGAGATTGAAGTTGATCGAGGGTCAGGTTCGCGGCTTACAGAAGATGATAGAAGAGGAGAAATATTGCATCGATGTCATCACGCAAACATCGGCTGTGAAGAGCGCATTGTCGGGAGTGGAAGATGAGCTCATGAGCTCGCATTTGAGCACCTGTGTCATCGATCAGATCAAAGACGGACAGGAACGTAAGGCAATAGGAGAAATTATCAAAGTCTATAGCCTCAAGAGAAAATAAAATACATGGATAACACAACGACTTTCAATATAAAAGGGATGCATTGTGCTTCGTGTGCGAGCGTTATAGAAAAATCGTTGAAAAAGATCGATGGCGTTCTGTCTGTGGCGGTGAATTATGGCACTGAGACGGCCAAGATAGCATTCGATTCAGAGAAGATAGATGGTTCGCGACTTTCAAAGAAGATCGAACCGCTCGGCTATTCATTGGCAATACGAAATGCCGACTCGATGGGGATGAATGCAGACGAACATGCAGCACATTTGGGCGTCAACCAGTCAAAGAATGAAAAACTTTCAGAGCTTAGAGATATGAAAACCAAGGTCATGTCTGTCATCCCGCTTGCGATAATCAGCATCTTTCTCATGGCGTGGGAGGGTTTATCGAAGCTCGGGATAGTTGGTGAGATGGCGCCGGTCATAAATGGCCTATTCATGGCCTTGTTGCCACTCATGGCCACCTACACGCTCTTTGTTGTGGGGAGACCATACCTCCTCGGCGTCTATCGTTTTCTCCGCTATGGCAAAGCGAATATGGATACTCTGATCGGTATAGGGACATTGGCGGCGTTTCTTTATAGCTTTGCGATAACGGCATTTGCTGACACTCTTCGTCCTTTCATGAATGTACAAAATACTTATTACGATGTGACGATCGTTGTCATCGCCTTTATAGCTCTCGGAAAATATCTCGAGGCGAAGTCAAAGGTGAAGACCGGTGATGCTATAGAGAAGTTATTGAATTTGCAGGCGAAAACAGCTCTGGTCATTCGAGATGGCAAAGAAATTGAAATACCAGTGAATGACGTGAAGCATGGAGATATCGTCATAGTGAAGCCGGGAGCAAAGATACCCGTAGACGGTATGATCACTTCCGGCTCATCCTACATCGACGAGTCAATGGTCACTGGCGAACCTATGCCGGCCCGGAAGAAAGAAGGAGACGGTATAGTAGCCGGCACTATGAATACAAGCGGGTCATTCACATTCAAAGCAACCAAGGTGGGTTCGGAGACGTTGCTCGCACAAATCATAAAGATGGTCGAAGATGCGCAGGGAAGCAAGGCACCCATTCAAGCAATGGCTGATAAGATATCCGCAGTCTTTGTACCGATCGTGCTCGTCATCGCGTTTCTCACTTTGGGTACTTGGCTTGTTGTTGGTGCGAGCTATCTCGGATTCTCACAGGCACTATCTTTCGGTCTAGTATCATTTGTGGGTGTTTTGGTGATCGCCTGTCCATGTGCACTAGGATTGGCAACCCCGACCGCGATTATTGTCGGTGTCGGCAAGGGCGCTAAGGAAGGGATCTTGATCAAAGATGCCGCGACACTTGAGAAGCTTCATAAAGTAGATACAGTTATCGTCGACAAAACAGGCACCATTACCATTGGCAGGCCGACTCTTGTTGATATTCAAAATCTCTCCGATCTGCCAGATAACGGGCTAGTATCTTTACTTGCATCTCTCGAAAATAAATCAGAACACCCTATAGCTCATGCGGTCGTGAACTATGTACAGGAAAAGAGCCTAACGATAGGCGAGGCCTCGAACTTTGAAGGGATTCAAGGAAAAGGATTGAGAGGATCGATCAAAGGAGTCGAGTATTTCGCCGGCAATGCAAAGCTCATAAAAGATCTTGGTATACCGTTTGATCCTTCGAAGCTCGATCTATTCACCGCACAAGGCAAGACTCCCGTCATTCTGGCCACAAAAGAAAAAGTCCTCGGCTTCGTCATGGTTGCTGACGAGATCAAATCCGCATCCAAGCAAGCCGTAGCTGATCTTCATAAACTTGGTATCAAAGTGGTGATGCTCACAGGCGATGATGAAAGAGCTGCAAGGTACATCGCATCATTGGTCGGCATCGATGATGTTGTTGCTCACGTATTGCCGCAAGACAAACTCGCGAAGATAAAGGAACTTCAGTCGCAAGGAAAGATCGTGGCTATGGCGGGGGATGGTGTGAATGATGCACCAGCGCTCGCACAAGCAGATATTGGCATCGCTATGGGCACAGGGACGGATGTGGCCATCGAGTCGGCGGGGATCACCTTGCTTGGAGGAGATATATCGAAGCTCGTGAAGGCGATCAAGTTGTCAAAGATAACTATGCGAGGCATCAAGCAAAATCTATTCTGGGCCTTCATCTACAATATCATCGGCATACCACTCGCCGCAGGAGCATTCTATCCATTATTCGGCTGGCTCCTGAATCCCATATTCGCCGGTCTGGCCATGGCATTCTCGAGTGTTTCGGTGGTATCCAATTCGTTGCGAATTAAAACGGTGAGATTATAAATATCCATTAATTACCTTTAATTACCTTAGACATTTATGACTATGATCAATGAAACGAAAACATCTGGCAGTAATACCTCAAGGGCTTTGACTTTCCACGTTCAAGGCATGCATTGTAATTCCTGTGTGATCCTAACCGAAAGCGAGATAGGTGACTTACCGAATATCAGCGCTGTAAAAACAAACCTGAAGAACCATACGATCGAAGTGGTCGGTGTATTTGGAGACAAGACATTGGACGAGATCGCGCAAGAACTTACAGTGGCATTGAAACCTCACGGCTACACGGTTTCTGTTGAGGTCCCGAAAGTTCAAGCCGCCAGATCTCCGACAGACGGATTGAGCAAGTGGTCAGATTTCAAAATTGCCGTGCCAATAGCACTAGGGTTTACCGTCCTATTCATCCTTCTTCAAAAGCTCGGCATAGTGAATATGGTGAACGCAGGTAATGTCACTTATGGTACAGCATTCGTTGTTGGCATTGTGGCATCGCTGTCGACCTGCATGGCTGTTGTCGGAGGGCTAGTGCTTTCGATGTCGGCCACATTCGCTAAAGATGGCGATAGGATAAAACCGCAAGTGATGTTCCATGTCGGACGCATCGTCTCGTTTTTCATTCTGGGCGGAGTGATTGGTGCTATAGGATCGGCATTTACGCTGAATGTTTCGGCTACTTTCGTCCTGGGACTGCTCATCGGTCTCATCATGCTCATTCTCGGCCTAAATCTCCTGGAAGTCTTTCCGTGGGTCAAAAAGTTCCAGCCGTCCATGCCAAAGTTCATAGGGAAACATGCCCACGGCGTCTCTAAGCTCAATCACACTCTTACTCCGTTGCTGGTGGGCGCGGCCACGTTCTTTCTACCTTGCGGATTCACGCAATCGATGCAGCTCTATACGCTGACAACAGGGAACTTCTTCCAGGGTGGGCTTACGATGCTAGCTTTCGCGCTCGGCACATTGCCGGTCTTGGCATTGGTTTCCTTCAGTTCATTCAGTATAAAGAATAGCTCGAAGTCAGGGATATTCTTCAAGTCCGCGGGACTCGTCGTGATCCTATTCGCATTGTTCAATATTATAAATAGTCTGGTGGTGATCGGTCTCATACCAGCCGTCTTTAATTTCTAGTACAATCATCATATGAAAGCAACTGTAATATCAATCATAATAGCTGGAGCTATCATTGGGGGTGCTATCCTGCTTGTTGGCAGTGGGTCCACTTCAGGTGGTGGGAATGACGTGCCAGCCAATAATGTCAGTGTCGTCGATGGAAAGCAGATAGTCGAGATACGCGCCAAGGGCGGATTCCAGCCGAGGAAGAGCGTTGCCAAAGCAGGTATACCGACTGTTCTACGCTTCGAGACTAGCGGCACGTTCGACTGTTCATCATCTGTACGCATTTCCGGCCTGGGTGTTACCAAGTCGTTGCCACAAACAGGGGAGACAGATATCGATATAGGCATAGCCAAGTCCGGTACATTCCAGGGAACTTGCGGCATGGGCATGTATCCATTTGAATTGGATTTCTTGGACTAGGGATTAATATAATTTTAAAAGGGAACCATTTGACATAATACCTTTTCGGCGTAAGACTTAGTCAAATTGGATCTTTGACAGCATCAAGTTGCCAGGGTGTTCCGATTCAACAGAAAGAATAGTAATGAACGATAAAATGCTAGCAGAATCCCGGAGGAATCCGATCTCGGGGTCGGTTTAGATCATCTCTACGGGACGTGAAAGGCCGATGGATAAATTGCGCAGAGTTCATGCTCGCGATTGGAGCCATGCAAATCAGAAACTCGTATCAGGCGAGGAATGTCCGTTTTGCGTGGGACACGAGGGCAAGACTCCGCCGGAAGTTAAGGCTATTCGGCCCGCTAATACCAAACCGGATCAACCGGGTTGGATTGTTCGTGCCGTACCGAATCTTGGTCCGGCGGTCGACGCGACTTTCCCCGGCATATTGCTCGAGGAAAGGGCAGTTGGACAGTATATGGTGAGCGACGGTTTCGGTTTTCATTACGTGATAGTCAATACCACCGATCACAAGGCTCACATGGCAGATGTGTCGCGCGAGAATATGCACGACGTCGTCCAGATGTGGAGAGACATGACCCATTTTGTGGGTGCGGATCGAAGCGTCAAGTACGTTTCGATTTTCGAAAACTTTGGCCCGCTGGCCGGTATGAGCATCCCTCATCCGCATAGCCAGATCGTTGGTACCGGGTTCATTCCGCCACGAATTCTTCGGGAACTTCGGGGAACATCACGATTCTACGAAGAAAATCGAGAATGCTTCTATTGTCGTGAGATAGAGGATGAAATCAAGATCGGCAAGCGCATCATCGCCAAGACCGATCACTTTGTAGCCTGGTCTCAGTTCGCGTCGAAATCGCCGTATCAAACGGTTATTTCACCGATTGGCCATCAAAGCTACTTTGCTAACATCAGTACGAATCCGTCGGCAAATCATTTGGCGGAGTTCGCCGACCTGTTGCAGGATATTCAGAGACGTATCATGGTCACCTTGAACGATCCTGACTACAACTTGTACATCCACACCGCGCCAGCCAATCAGCCTGAAATGCCGCACTATCATTGGCATTGCCATGTGGAACCAGTCACTAACGCCATTCTGGCTGGTTTCGAGAAAGGTTTCCAGGTTTTCTTGAATCCCCGGTCACCAGAGAGTTCGGCTGAAGATCTGCGAAACGCGATCGCCGCTTAGGTGCGAGGCGTACTAAGTTTTTGGTCACACAAACAAGCCCCGACTTCAGTAGGTCGGGGCTAAATTATTGTGCTATATTGATACTGTGAAGAACCAAAAATCAAAGAAAGCCGTGATAATCGGCCGTATTTCGACGACTGCCAAGGGGGTGGGGTATATTGACGATGCTGATCCAAAGAAGGAATCGATATATATCGAGCCGGGTCTTTTGAATACCGCTTTGGATGGCGACAAAGTCGAAGTGGCTGTTGGTAGCTCACATAACCGCGGCAAAACTGAAAAGACTGGAACGGTTACAAAAGTCATCGAACGCGCCAAGGAGTTTTTTGTTGGCACGGTTCTTTTTGAAGAGGGTGGCCAATGCGTGGTCATTCCTGACGACAGAAAAATGTACACGAATATCGTTATTCCCGAGCAGAATGCTGGGGGATTGAAAACTGACCAAAAAGTTTATGTAAAACTGATGGAATGGAATGATCCGGAAAAATTGCCGGTTGGTCGGATAGAAAGAATACTCGGAGAAAAGGGCAACAACAACGTGGAGATGGAGTCCATAGTCTTGGAAAAGGGATTCGAGGTGGTCTTTCCGAAGAATGTCGAGAATGAAGCCACAGAAATTGGAAAAAATAAAATCATTCCGGCCGAGGAGATCGCCAAGCGCCGCGATATGAGAGGTACACCGACATTCACAATAGATCCATTCGATGCCAAAGACTTCGATGATGCTATTTCAATAAAGAAGATGCCTGACGGATTATTTGAGATAGGCATTCATATAGCAGACGTATCTCATTATGTCCGTGAAGGAACGGCTCTCGACAAAGAAGCGGTCAAGCGTGGCTGCTCGGTATATCTCGTCGATCGGACGATACCCATGCTTCCGGAAGTTCTTTCCAATGATGTCTGCAGTTTGAATCCCCAAGAAGACAAGCTCTCATTCTCGACCATTTTCACCATGGACAACAATGCGCGCGTTCAATCACGCTGGTTCGGCAAGACTGTCATGAATTCGACTCATAGATTTACTTATGAGACCGCTCAAGCGGTCATCGATGGGAATGCGTCTCTGGCCGTGAAGTATTCAAACAATATTCAGACGACAGCCTCGGCCGAAGCTGGAATGAAATATCACGAAGCATTGGTAGACCTTGACCGGCTGGCCAAGATCCTGAAGAAGGAGAAATTCTCCAAAGGCGCAATCGAGTTTGAGCAGGATGAGATCAAATTCCGCTTGGATGAGACCGGCAAGCCCATAGGCATCGTGAAATCGCTTCACTTGGACACTCACAAACTCGTCGAGGAATTCATGTTGCTCGCCAATCGTGAAGTGGCCAAATACATCTCTGATTCCATAAAGAAGAAAGGCACGCGTGACACTGGGGCGATTTACCGCATCCACGATGTTCCGGACAAAGACAAGATCATGAATCTGGCCAGCTTCGTCAAAGCGTTGGGTTACACATTGAAGACCCATGATGGGGTAGTGACCGGTCATAGTCTGAACGATCTTCTGGATCAGATCGAAGATACGCCGCATGAGTCGCTCGTCCGGACTGCCACGATAAGGTCTATGCAGAAGGCTGTGTATTCCACCAAGAATATCGGCCACTTTGGCTTGGGTTTCAGCTTCTACACGCATTTTACCTCACCTATTCGCCGCTATCCGGATCTCTTGGTCCACCGTGTTTTAGCCAAGCATTTGAGTAATGAAAAATTCGGAGATCGCGATGTTGCTGTCTTCCAGAATATCGCCGATAGTTCTACCGCCCGCGAAATCTCCGCCGCCGAAGCCGAGCGCGCGTCCAAGAAGTTGAAGCAAGTCGAGTACATGAGCGAACGCATCGGTCAGACTTTCAAAGGCACCATCACCGGCGTGACCAAGTGGGGTATATATGTTGCCGAGATCGAAACCATGTGCGAAGGCATGATCCACATCTCCAACCTGGGTGAGGACTACTTCAATTTTGACGAGAAAACTTACTCCATCGTCGGCGAAAAGTCCGGCAAAAAATTCACTCTAGGTAATTCCGTTACCTTCAAAGTCAAAGCCGCCGATATAGACAAGAGGATGTTGGATTTCGGGTTGGTGTGAGAAGGGGTTCAAAATCGCAAACAGAGTATTCTGTATGTCGTAATTAGATTTTACGATTCACATAAG
>PMZP01000024.1 GCA_003170325.1 Candidatus Tayloriibacteriota bacterium | reverse complement strand
CGATTGGAAGGCCGTCGGAAATCGCTGCTAAAGCAAGCCAATCAACAGTGAACGACTCAACAAATCAATACCGACGTTACCAGATCACCGCCGACGGCATCTCGCCTATGGCCTTCCCTGGCACGCCGAATACGGTCATCAAAGTCACAAGCTACGAGCACGATGAATCAGGCATTACCACTGAAGAAGCGAAGGAAACTGAATCAATGATCAACAAGCGCTTTGCCAAAGCTGAAACCTTGAAGAAATCTCTGGATCATCACGAAACCGTCAAAGTCTATGGCGATCGTGCCAGCAAAGACGTGGTCGTCTTCTGGGGCTCGACCAAAGGGCCGGTATTGGAAGCCGCTAGGTACATAAAGAAGCCAGTCAAGTTCGTACAGATCGTCTGGCTGGAACCTTTCGACACAAAGAAAGTCGCCCATGAATTGTCAGGCGCACGCAAAATAATCAATATCGAGTGCAACCGCGACGCCCAAATGGCCAATCTAATAAAAGAAAAGACCGGGATCGAGGCCACAGACATGATCCTGAAATTCGATTCACGGCCTTTCGAGCCGGTAACGCTGGCAGAGCGAATCAATGAGATAATGCAGAGGTGAAGCCTCATGCATAGGTTAAACCTCTACATAAGATTTATGACCAACTTATCAACAACTGCAAAAATCACCTGGTGTCCAGGATGCCCTAACTCGCAGATCCTGGTGGCTTTCAGGCAGACCATTGAAGGGATGGTAAATTCCGGAAGCCTTAAAATTGAGAATCTGGTCGCTTGCGCCGGCATCGGTTGTCACGGAAAGATCAGCGACTATTTGAACGTCAATACTTTCACGGCCTTGCATGGACGCGTAGTGCCGGTCATGACTGGGATCAAATGTGGTAATCCGAATCTCACTGTCATCGGTTTCAGTGGCGACGGCGATTCATATGATGAAGGTCTGGAGCACGTCATCCACGCCGCGCGGCGCAATTCCGACATCAAGCTCTTCATCCACGACAATCAACTCTTCGCCTTGACCACAGGCCAAGCTTCTGCGGCCAGCCCGAAAGGATTCAAAGGCAAGACGACTCCAGGTGGAAGCATCGAGGAGCCATTCGACGCCATTCCTGTCCTGCTACAAGCTGGTGCCACCTTCGTGGCGCGTTCCTACGCCGGAGACATAGCCGGTACGAGGCGCGTCATGGAAGCGGCGGTGAAGCACAAAGGCTTTTCATTCACAGAAATAATCCAGCCCTGTATCACCTTCTTCGACACTCGCGACTACTTCAAAGAGCGCGTCTTCTGGCGCGAAGGTGGACCCGCCTCGAATATTTCCGATGCCATCAAGCTAGCTGGCAAAGAAGGCGAAAAAGTCCCGCTTGGTGTTTTTTACAGCACAGAGAAACCTACGTTCGAGGAGCAGACGAATCAATGATTAAAATTTATGAACCTCCAACATCTATTTGAACCCCGCTCCATCGCCATCATCGGTGCCTCTAATGATAAGAACAAAGTTGGATACGCGCTGGTCTCGAATCTTCTGAATGGCGGCAAGCGCGACATTTATCCTGTCAGCATTACAGAAAAGAACATCCTTGGATTGCAGGCATATCCGTCGGTCAAAAACATTGAAGGTGAGGTAGATTTGGCGCTTATTGCCGTTCGAGCCGACATTGTTCCCTCAATACTTGAAGACTGTGGCGCAAAGAAGATTTCAACGGTTATAGTGATTGCGGCTGGATTCAAAGAAATCGGTCCGACCGGCGCCGAACTGGAAAAGCGCGTAACGGAAATCGCCAAGAAGCATGGCATCACCCTTCTCGGTCCTAACTGCCTTGGAACTATCGATACGCATGCTGACTTGAATGCCTCATTCGCTAACGGCAAGCCGAGAAAAGGAAGTATCGCCTTTCTCTCTCAGTCTGGCGCGCTGGGAACGGCAGTCCTAGACAAGGCATTGGCGGAAGGAGTTGGCATATCGAAGTTCATCAGTCTTGGAAACGAAGCTGCATTAACAGAGATCGAATTCCTGGAATACTTAAGAC
The DNA here is from genome assembly GCA_003170325.1 of Candidatus Tayloriibacteriota bacterium. GTDB lineage: Bacteria > Patescibacteriota > Minisyncoccia > Phycocordibacterales > PALSA-1337 > C7867-002. Next base: position 22,618 of record PMZP01000024.1, on the reverse strand, counting down.
ACGACAAGGACACCAAATCCATCCTCATGTACGTCGAGCAGATGACCAATGGACCGACATTCATGAAGTTGGCCTCGGAGATCACCAAGCACAAGCCGATCGTTCTCATCAAGGCCGGACGCGGCGCACGTGGACAACAAGCGGTCATGTCGCACACGGGTTCACTGGCACCAGAAGACGCCATCTTCACCGCCGCTTGCCGGCAATCAGGAGTCATTGTCGTCGAATCTATCCGCGAATTCTTCAATATGGCCAAACTTTTCGAGCTTGGCGTGACCAAGCCTTTGCAAAATCTCATTATCCTGACCAATGCCGGTGGTCCGGCTGTCATCACCGCCGATCAAGTAGAGCTTTCTCGGTCATTGTCGCTGGTGGAACTTTCAGATGAGACGAAGAATGCCCTACGAAAAGTCTTACCGCCAATGGCCGCCGTCAATAATCCGGTAGACATCATCGGTGACGCTTTGAGCACCAGGTATGAAGCGGCGTTGAAAATTCTGATCGACGTGAGTGACGCGGATGCGATCATTACCTTGCTCACTCCGCAAATGATGACTGAAGCAGAGGCGACAGCGAAACTGCTCGTTGAATACAACAAGAGGAAGCCGATCATCCCGGTCTTCATCGGCGGCGAATCAATTATGAAAGGTGTGGAAGTATTGCATACCGCCGGTATGGTCAATTTCACATTCCCGAAAGATGCAGTTGAAGCGCTGGATAATTTGGCGAGAGGTTCGGCGAAGATTGGCGCGACCGGGCTAGGCGAAACGAAAGTTTCCAACTCTGGCGCCGGTACTCCCTCGAAATCAGGCACTACAGTTGAGTGTAGTCGCCCGAACACGAACTCTTTTGGTATGTCAAAAATGATGTCTTACGAGGAAATGTCCAAGCTCTTCCGTGAATACGATCTGAACTTGCCCGGCATTCTGGTACATGAAAAAAATGATTTAGCCGATGCCATGAAGAAGGCTGGCGCTAAGCCATATACATTGAAGGCCATGTCGCCGGATGTCATCCATAAAACAGACATGGGCGCGGTCAAATTGCACCTGAATAATGTCACGGACTTGGAAACAGCCTGGGATGAGATCGTCTCTAGCGTGAAGAGCAAGAAGCCTCAAGCTATTATTGAAGGTATGCTGGTTCAAACGATGTCACCAGGTAAAGAAGTCATCATCGGCATGAAGCGCGACGCCACCTTCGGGCCGACTATCCTTTTCGGTTTGGGCGGCATATTCACCGAAGCATTGAAAGACACTTCTCTTCGCATCGCTCCAATATCAAAAGAAACCGCGCTTGAGATGATCCACCAGATCCGCGGCATAAATATCTTGGCTGGCCTACGCGGCGAACAACCCATCGACTTCAGCAAGCTCGCCGATATCATCGTCAAGATCTCAAAGCTTTCCGTTGACCACCCCGAGATCAAAGAGATCGACTTGAATCCAGTCATGGTTCGGACAGAAGGAGCGGATATAGTAGATGCGAGGGTAATGATCTAATCGTATTTTAATATCGGGCAATAATTAACCCCCTCAAGCCGGAATGCTTGAAGGGGGCGAACTTTTAGGACGGCTCATTTCAGAGGCATGCTAGTCATCGAACTCTTAGGACCGACAAGCCTTACAGATGGCCGCGAGAATGTCCAAGTTATGCGGTTCGTCCCAACGAATGTTCGCTACGCTAAGACCGTTAATGAGGACACCCTTATCGTCAACTACCAGATCCATGCCGCAGTCTGACGTCAAATACTGATCGGGATTGTTGTACACCTCAACGATGGTACAATCGACCACGGCCTCCTCAAGGACCACTACGACATCTCCCCAGCGAAAGACATGCTTATTCGGAAATGCTTTGATCTCCGGATCCGGCCTGTAACCAAGCTCCCGTATTACTTTTTCAACTCGCTCATAATATTTCATATATCGTTCCTGGTTAATTGTTGTTGTTAGTTTAAGACAGACTCCAAAAAGGCGAGAATTTCCACCTTTTCGGAACTGCCTTAAACTTGTATCAAAGAACAAATCTCTCAGGATCCGCGACATTGAAGTCGTGGGTCCAGTTGAGTCCGGCAGCACTTGAAGTGTTGCCGGAGAGTTGCTGAGATAGCCACTTCAAGCTAAGTCCATGGGGCTACTCCCAGTCCCATCCGCCTGGTATCCGAGGCTATGGCCTTGATGATACCGTCGACAAACCAGCCGATCTGCTTCTTGCAGTTGATCGCCACCCACAGAAGAAGCGGAATAACAATCGGCAGAATCTGCGAAGCCGCCGTGTAGGTAATCACCTCTGCGGCCAGGAACCGCGGGAGGATGAAGATGTTGACGATGGCCACTATGGTATCCCAACAAGCAATTGCTAAGAACAGTTTTTTCATAATCGATGTAATTCAATGATCTTGCTCCAACCTCCCCAAAATTTCGATACTATTTGGGTACTAAATGAGCGGTTTGTTAGGTTCTTAAATCTACTACAATTATAGCACGATTTGGTGCTAAAAGTCAATAGCGCCGCATGCAAAAAGCGCCCATATTCTAAGCCACCTATTCCGGTCTCCTATTCCCTACTTCATAGCTCCTAACTTCCCAATCCCTATACCAACAACCCTTTCAAATCCACCCCCACATCGCTCAACTCGGATTTCTTGGATGAAACGTTGACGTTATTTTCGATCAGCTTGGCGATAGTACCCATCTCTTGGGTGCGATTGATGAGTGTGGCGCCTTCGATTTCGCCATTGCGGAGAATTATCCGCGCGTATGAACCGGACTCGGGGGAACCGCGTGGAATGATCTCTCGGTCGGCACCGGGAGCAGTATCGCCGACAAAGGCTACGGTCAAACCGAATCCTTGCGTAGTATAGAAAGAAACGAACCTAAAAGCGTCGCGCTGACCGACCATTCCTAGACCGGCGATGCGGCCTTGCTCGTGAGCCGAGACCCAGTTCCCCATCTGAACATCCTCTTCGAGGAGCAGATCCTTGTATTCTGCGATATCTCCGGCAGTCCAGATATCTTTCACGCTGGTCTCCATGAATTCGTTAGCAACGATACCACGATTGACCGCAACGCCAGCAGACTTGACCCATTCAAGGCGACTGACTGTTCCGATTCCAAAAATAACTATCTGGGAAGGCAGCTTTGTCCCGTCCTTGAAGGTCACACTCTCTACCGAATCACCGCCGGTTATCTCCACGATCTCATTTGAATGCATTATCTCTACGCCCGACTTCTTCATGGCCTTCTCGATGATCATACCTGAAGGCTCGTCCAGGACAGGGCTCCAGAAGTAAGGATCGCGCAAGACGACGGTGGTCTTCATTCCCGCCAATTGCATTAGGTCCGCCATCTCGAAGCCGATGAATCCTCCGCCGACCGTCACGGCATTCTTGGCAGACTTGATGTTCTCCATTATGCCCTTTCCATCATCCAATGATCGCAAATAATGAACGCCTTTCTTTTCGGCGCCAGGAACCGTAGATCTGCGCGTGGTCGTGCCTACAGCGATGAGTAATTTTTCGTATAAAATAGAAGCGCCATCCGCCAGTCCGATTTTTTTGGCCTGTGAATCAATGCTGACCACGGTCTTTCCTCCTAGAAAAGTCACGTTCTTATCCTTGTACCACTTCTCGCCCTTCAGCCAAATCTGATCGAATGGGACTTTGCCCAAGAAGAAATTGGGCTTGGACAGCATGACCCGTGAATACAGTAAATACGACTCGTCGGAGACGATGGCAATCGAACCGCTCGAATCATTGGCACGAATAGTCTCGGCCGCCGTGACGCCCGCCACTCCGCCGCCGATGATGAGATACTTGAATGATTGCATGGCCTACTTCGGGAATACCTGCTTGCCTTCCTTGTCGAACAATAAGATTGCTTTGGTCGGACAGGATTCCGCGGACATAGTGAGGGTGGCATCGTCAGCCGAATCAGCACCAGTCACTACCGCCTTATTCTCGCCATCCAACTCATAAGTCGTTCCAGAAACTGCCAAGCATGAAGCCGCGCCTATGCAGAGATCACGATCGATAACAATTTTACCTATCTTGGAATCAACGCGATTTCGAGGATATTCTTTTAGGTTTGACATAATAATATATGGTTACATTCTGTTAATATCTACTTGATCAATTTGACTTCTTTTACGCCATGAACTTCTTCCATGAGAAGCCCTCCGATGAGCTTATTATACGTCAAATCAGCCAGTCGACAATGTGCACAAGCGCCGCTGATATTCAACGTGACAATCCCCTTTTCCACGCCGACCAGCGCCACATCCCCGCCATGCATCTGGATGTATGGGCGGACTTTCGTGAGGACTGCTTCGACTTTGGTGGCGGTTTTGGAGGGGGACATGAGGATTTCTATTCGACCTTGATTCCTCTGCTTTTTAATACGTCTTTGCTCTCGAATTCCAAATAGTTTTGCGTGATCTCTTCGCCGGCCTTCAGGTCTCTAATTGCTCGAAGTGGCGCAGTAGGCTCTGTCAAATCTTGCGTCGAAGTCGGCTCAAATTAATGATTGACGAATTTGATTATGCTGAAATCCACATGCCATACTTTGCGATCCTCTATCCAAAAACCGAAATATCCAACCTCGCCCTTCTCCTTTTCAGTCAACGAATCGAACTGCTCTTTCGTGATATTTACATCGAGAAGAGGGCTTTCAGTATAAATCACATTACCTTTCTTTACGTTCTCTTCAGTGAACACTCCGACACCATGTAGAGGTGATTTATCGAGTTTACATTTTATGTGCATCATAAACGGTTTGTTGATTATTAATTATAACTACTCGCAAGCTCTCCGACATCCGGGTCATTCTTCGCTTCTTGCATCATTTTAATTACAGAAGGACTTCGGTCGCCTCTCTTATACAACGCGATTGCTAATCGATAGCGAACGATATTGTGATCATCGTCAGCCATAGTCTTTAAAAGTTTTGTTGTAGTTTCCGTATCGATAGTCTCATCAGATTTATCCAACAACGTTGCTGCCAAATCGCGCACGTTTTTGTCAGCATCTGTAAGACCTGCATTCATTGCCCACTCAAAGGGTTCGCCCTCAAGGTGATAACCGTTAATATTTCCGTCGACAAAGCTCCAATCCTCTATCTTTGCGGCCTCAATAAGCTGATTAAGTTTTACTGATTCGCTTTGTTCCATGTTTGGTTCCATATTATTTGCATACATCTTACCACTTTCTTATTCCCTCCCAAAATACTTCTCCTTGTAGAAGCGGATGAGCTCTAGGGCGGCGGGGATGCATTCGGGGTAGCCGATGCCGACTTTGGTGCGTTTTTGGACGGCTTCCAGGGTGGTGGCGCCTTCGAGGACGGCTTCTTCGATGTCGGATTCGGTGACCTTGGTATTAGGATCGATGACTTTCTGACCATCGAGCAGGATACGCGAGAGTTGGCCAGTCTTCTTGAACCAGTAGTTGATGGCCGCACGCAAGGCCTTGTCGCCGAGAACAGAGCAATGGATCTTGCGGTCGGGCAAACCATCGAGCCTGGCGATGATGTCCTGCGGCGTGATCTTCAAGGCCTTGTCTATCTTCATACCCTTCTTCTCGGTGACCATGACCGAAAGCATGGAAGTGGCGGCGATGGCGCTGGCACAGCCGAAAGTACGCCATTTGAATTCGGTGATGGTGTCGCGCCGGGGGTCGATATTCAGCCAGACGCGCATGACGTCTCCGCAGGCCGGGCTACCCACCACGCCTTCCGCGTCATATAATGCCTCTTTAGGATTCTCCCAGAGAAGATTTCGCGGATTGAAGAAATGGTCGCGAACTTCCTTGGAATACGCCCAGGAACCGCCGATGTGCTTGTTGACGACGTCGGGTTTGGTGCGAACGGGTTTATTCTTCGATTTTGGTTTTCTTTTGATTGGCTTCTTCATTGTAATTAAAAATGATTTAAGGATTAGGTCTGCGACTCCTAAGTCCTGATTTCCTAACTCCTAGTCCCTGCTTTCTAAGAAAATGCGGCGTCTGATTGCCTATGAATGCACGCGGATCAGATATGGCTTTCTTTTCATTCAGAGACAAATTCAAAGGTGAAATGGCTCGCAATCGATTCACGATGGTCGACAATCGCTTCAGGACATAATTCACGTCAGACATCGTCGTCTCCGCACCAAGCGTGAATCTGATACTACCATGAACGAACTCATAAGGATTACCAAGCGCAGTCAGCACATAAGACGGCTCCAAGCTTTCGGAATTGCAGGCTGAACCGGTATTGATCATAATGCCGTGCTCATCCAATTCCAGGAGGAGAGATTCGCCTTCAATGTCAAGTATGGAAATGTTCAGAAAGTTCGGCAAACGCTTGGTCGGATGGCCGTTAAGGACGACTTTCTTTATGGACTTGAAGATGCCGGCCTGCAAAGCATTCCGCAGTTTTTTTACGTGAATGACGCCTTGCTTCTTGTACGCTTCATTTAATTCAACCGCTTTTCCGAAACCGACGATAGCTGGCACATTCTCTGTCCCGGAACGCAATTTGCCTTGCTGACCACCACCGTATATGATCGGCAGTAATTTGACGCCGCGCCTAACGTATAGACCGCCGACGCCTTTGGGACCACGCAATTTGTGAGCAGATAAAGTCATGAGATCGACGCCCAGCTCGTCCACATTCACATCGGCATAAGCGGCGGCTTGGCTGGCGTCAGTATGGAAGAGGGGCAATCGTCGATTACAGTCAGCTCCGGAACTAATTCTGCTTTGCCGCTGGCGATCAGAAGATCGTGCCGACGTAGGCCCGACAGCGCTCGAATCGGAATAAGTTCCTCCGCCTTCATTTCTCTCCAGAAGACTTGTACGATAATCGGTGATGACCTTTCCTATTTCCTTGATCGGCTGCAGAGTTCCCGTTTCACTATCCGCCATTGTAATAGAAACGATTATCGTTCTTTCATTCAAGTTTTTCTTGACATCATCTGGATCAACTATGCCATTCTTGCCGACTGGAAGCTTTACAACCTCGAATCCTTCTTTCTCCAAAGCAGTGCAAACCGCCATGATTCCCTTATGTTCAACTGCCGAAATGATGATGCGGCCGCATGACTTACGATTTACATCCCTTGCGTCCGCGAATCTATGCTCCCTAGCCGCTCCTGCTAGCGCTAAATTATCTGCTTCGGTTGCCGAGCCGGTAAAAACAAACTCGTCTGGCCGACAATTCAAAGCAGTCGCAATCTGATTCGAGGCCTTTACGATCGCCTCTCTAGCACAACGCCCGGTTTCATAGAGATTCGATGGATTGCCATAATATTCGGTGAAATAAGGCATCATGGCCTTGAAGACCCGCTTATCGAGCGGCGTAGTCGAAGCGTTGTCGAAATAAGCTTGGCGTTTTTTCATTAATCACATCTTATCATGGATATCGTGCTGGACATGAACAGGAGCAGTGTTGTGTATTGACATGCGTGAAATAGCGAGTAATCTAAACCCCAGAATCGTTGTTTGAAATAGCATCCTCTGCTGTGGCAACGGTCATAATCCTAGGCAGCCGCCAGGAGGCGGCAAGGAGAAATATGATACACACAATCAATTGGATCGGTCATGGAGAAGTTACAGCTCCAGAAGTAGTCAAGTTTGTCGGACTAAAGAATTCGCCCTCCACGGAAAAGTTCGCAGGATGGGGTTGGCATCAATTCGATAAGCTCAAGCTAGCTGTCAAAGGAATCCTTCGACAAAAGGGTGTCAATGATACAAGGCTCGGACTCTATGATATTCTTTCATTCGCGCTTTTCATCGCCGACGATCAAACTGGAGGAAAAACCACCTGGCTTATAGTTCCACTGGATGAAGGAGGGGGCCAGCACAAGGATGCGAAATTATGCGAGGACGAGAATCCTCGGGATTGTCCTTTCCACGAGCCCTACATGCTCTACATGCCTGCCCGCTGGGGTACAAATGTTCTTGATCTCGTAAAGATGGGGATAAAGAAGATTGTCCGAGCCGAAACGCCAAGCGGTTGGAAAGCCGAGCTTTGGGACGGAACGACCGTCGACTATAAGGGCAAGAACCAAACTCATTCACAGCCGTCTCGTAAAGTGCCGAGTGCGGATTACACCGACTGGCTCCTCGACCTGCTTTTAACCCAAGGCTACATCAATGCCGTGGAACGAGACTCCGTTAAGGCCGAATCATCGATGAACGGCAATGACGCGATCGCTCTACTGCTTTCCAAGCAGATCCTGACGCCAAAAGACATTGCCTCTGCCAAAGGCGTGCATTTCGGATGCGAGTACCTCGATTTGACCCATTGTGTGATTGACCGCGATGTGATCGCCGCCGTACCAGGAATTCTGGCGCGAAAATATTGCTTTGTTCCGATCAACAAGATCGGCAACACGATCGTGATCGCGATCAGTGATCCGTCCGATTTAGACAAGATCGACAGTCTCGGCCATCTCCTCCAGATGGAGGTCGACCTTAGGATAGCGACCAAAGAGGACATCACTGCCGCGCTGGCCAAGTACTATCCGATCGAGCCGCCCAAACAACCCGGGGATACCGACGCGGACGCTCCAGTCACCAAATGAGCGCATGGCCAATCTGACACGCTGATCAATCATAGATGCCGCCCGAGTTCAACTCGGGCTTTTTTTTACCAAGAATCGCAGCCGTAGCCACTGATATATTGCTTTTTTCCAAATATACAGTATGATTAAGCCCATTAACCATTAATATCATTAATAATGTCGACATCTCTCAAAACAGCCGTTAAATCGGCGCCAAAGGCGGACTTGATCGCCCTGCTCCTCTCATTCATGGATATGGTCCGCGGACATCTGACCGCCGAATTGCCGGATTCCTGCTCATTCATGCACGTCAAAGCTCTGGACTTCATCGCCAAATCCAAGGAGCCGTCAATGAGCGAGATAGCCGGATTCCTGAAGATCACCTCCCCGGGTGCCACATTGGTCGTAGACAAATTGGTTGAGAACCTAGAACTGGAACGCCACGCAGATCCTGATGATCGTCGCATCGTCCGTTTAGGCATCACAGCCAAGGGAAAAAAGACTCTGGAGAGCGGCATGAAGATCGTCAAGAAACAAGTGGCCGTGAGCATTTCCTCCCTGAACAAGTCCGAACAGAAAGAATTGGGCTCGATTATGAATAAGATAATCAAATCAAAGAATTAATCATGAAGAACATCTTACATAACATTATATTTCGGATCGTGGCTGGCCTCGTCATCTTCGTGGCCGTCGTTTGGGGGCTGATCGCCGTCTTCTCCAGACATAGCCCGGATTATAGCTCGGCCGTCGTCGCACGAAGGGATCTGACGGAGACTGTCACGGCCAATGGCAATGTCACGGCAAACCAAAGCGTCACCCTGGCCTTCAACATGCAAGGCAAAGTCGCCAACGTTTACGCCGATGTCGGCAGTACCACGCAGATGGGAGAAGTTCTGGCCTCCTTGGACACCGGTTCATTGCAAGCCAGCTTGGCCGGAGCACAAGCGGACGTGGCGGCCGCGCAGGCACGGCTTACGACTTTGAAGAATGGCGCCCGTCCAGAAGAATTGGCACTATACCAACAGAAATATAGCGATGCGTCGGCCGCATTGATCGTGGCCATGAAGAACGCTTATCTGGACATCGAAAACGCGCTGACTGGGAAGGCGGACGCGCTTTTTACAAATGGAAATTCGGTCAATCCGGTCATTAACATCCGCACCCAGAGCCAGACTGAATCTCTCTCGATCAACAGCGAACGGATCTCTGTCGGAGACAAGCTCAACCTTTGGAAGAACGACCTTTCGGCTCTCGGCGCCACGGCAACCGGCAGCGCCGCCTTGAATGCCGTCCGCGTCACAAGCGCCAATACTCTTTCTGCCGTCAAGACATTCCTCGATCACCTCGGCACCATCGCCAACAATCTCTTTGTGGGCAATTCCGGACTGTCGCAAGCGAATATCGACGCGGACACAGCTATAGTCAATGCCGCCGCCCAAGAAGCGACCGACGCCGCCAATACCGAACAAGCCGCCGATGCCGCCTGGAGCGCCGCTCGCGATTCCCTGATGTTGGAACAGGCCGGCTCAACATCAGAAGATATTCAAGTTGGACAAGCAGCCATCGACAAAGCTCAATCTGTTGTCGATGGACTGCAGAGCCAGTTGCGGCAGTCTTACATCATCTCGCCTTTTGCTGGAGTCGTAACAGCCATGAACGTCAAGGTCGGCGAGATCTACGTTCCCGGCATTTCGGCTACCGAAGGCGTTAGCCTCATCAGTAATAGCGGATATAAGATCGAGACCTACGTTCCGGAGACCGATATCGGCAAGATCGCCGTCGGCAACCAAACGACGATCACTTTCGACGCTTATGGCCCGAGCACTGTTTTCCCTGCCCATGTCACCTTGGTTGACCCTGCTGAAACGATTCAAAATGGCGTGAACGCTTACAAAGTGACTGTCGGTTTTGATGACCCATCAGACACGCGGATCAAGTCAGGATTGACGGCTAACGCAGTGATCACCGCCAAGACTGCCGCAAACGTACTGGCTGTTCCTTCACGAGCCATCATCACTCGAGGCGCTTCCTCATTCGTTCTGATCAAACAATCCAGCTCGGCCGCCTACATCGAACAACCTGTGACTACCGGCATTCAAAGCGCTGACGGATATACGGAAATATTGTCAGGCGTGAATGAAGGCGATGTCATAGCAGGGTTCGGAGCGGGGCAATAAGCTAACCATCTATTTTTCTAATTCTCTAATCACATGGCAAACAATAACAATGAAAGCATCTTGAAGCGTCTGACCAAGAATGTTTGGGTGACTTCCCTTTTGCTGGCTGTCATAATCCTAGGTGCCGCCGGTAGCATCGTCTACTGGAAGATATCCTCTGAAAGCATCTACACCGATAGCGCGCTGGTCTCGGCGCCGGTCACCAACCTTACACCAACGATCTCCGGGACACTCAATAACGTATTTGTGAACGTCGGCGATGAAGTAGCTGCCAATACCGTGGTAGCTCAAGTCGGCAATGAGCTTTTGAAGACCAAGACAGCCAGTGAAGTCGTAACGACTGATACGGCTCTCGGCACCACCATAGCTCCGGGCATAAGCGTCGTCGAAGTAGTCAATCCGGATGACCTCCGCGTTGTTGCCCATATAGACGAGGGTAAAGGATTGGCGGACATCCACGTCGGACAGCAGGCAGACTTCACCATCGACGCCTTCGGCACGCGCAAGTTCCACGGCATCGTCGACGAGATCAGCCCGACCGCCAGACAAGGCGACATCGTCTTCAGCATCTCCGACAAGCGCCAGACCAATCAGTTCGATGTGAAGATCCGCTTTGACACCACTGCCTATCCGGAATTGAAGAACGGCATGTCGGCCAAAGTGTGGATCTATAAATGAAGCAATCGAGACTACAATGGTTCGTCCTAGCAACCGTCATCGTCGGGACATTTTTGGGTCGCCTCGACCAGACTATCGTCAACTTGGCACTGCCCAAGATGATCGACTATTTCGGCATCACCGTCTCGGCCGCCGGCTGGATCGCCACCGCATACATCCTAGCTAACGCCGTCTTCGTGCCGATCTGGGGCAAGCTCGGCGACACTATCGGCCGGAAGAAAGTCTACATCATCGGCTTCGTGGTCTTCATCATCGGCTCTGTCTTGGCAGGACTTTCCTGGAATCTTTCTTCAATGATCGTCTTTCGAGTCATTCAGGCCATCGCCAGCTCGGCTGACTACCCGACCGCCATGGCCATCTTGGCCGTCACATTCAAAGACATGAAGTCCCGAGCCCAGGCACTTGGCATCTGGTCGTCTTCATTCGCGGCTGCTTCGGTATTCGGGCCATTGATAGGCGGACCGCTCATCGATAATTTCGGCTGGCGATCGATTTTTTTGGTGAATCTTCCGGTCGGACTGATCGGCTTGGCCATGGCCCTAGCTTTCATCAATGAATCAGTCTCCGAGAAAAAGTCCGTCAAGTTCGACTGGTGGGGCGCTTCGGCCTTGGGCGGAGCGTTGGCTTCATTGGTGCTGGTTTTGGACAAGGGTCTCGACTGGGGTTGGATGTCGGGAAACGCCATCGCCACTTATGCCTGCATCATCGCCTTCAGCATCGCCTTCTATTTCATCGAGAAGAATCATAGCGAACCGATCGTCGATTTCAAATTCTTCAAGAATAGCGTATTCAACTATACCCTGCTCAACAATTTCATCATATTCATGGGACTCATTGGAAGTATATTCTTGATTCCGATCTTCGCGCAGACATTCCTCGGAATGGATGCCACCCAATCTGGATATCTCTTCATCCCCATGGCCTTCATGCTCCTTTTGGCGGCGCCGCTCGGCGTCAAAATGATCGGCAAGGTCGAAGCGCGCTACATCATCGCCGCTTCCACTCTGGTAGCGGCGCTAGGAATGTATTTCTTCACATGGCTGGATCCCCGCTCGACGGCCTGGAACATAATCTGGCCACTAGGGCTCATGGCGTTCGGAATGGGTTTCGGTATGTCACAGCGAACTACCATCATCGCCAACGTGGTGCCGCATGACGAGATCGGCGTGGCTTCCTCCATTCTGGCCCTTGCCCGCAATATCGCCGGCGCCTTCGGCATCGCCATCTTCGGCACCATTCTGCAGAACGCCACCTACAGCAAAATCACAGCTATCTCCATTTACAGCACTATCAATTCGCATAGCCCAGCCATCCTCAAAGAAGCCATCGGACTCATGTCCCTCAAAGCGCAGATCTCCGCTTATAACAGTGTCTTCATCACATCCGTCGTCATCGTGACCATCGGCTCAGCCTTGGCTTTGTTAATACGCATGAATAAGAGCGAGACTGGCAGGACTAAAGATGCGGAGGTATTTGCGGAGTGATTAAATGACCTCCTCCCCGCAGTTCCTGCGGGGAGGAGGTCATTATCTGAGGTCCCAATCATTTTCGATATGTGTTCAGTGTTCACATGCAAAGCGATTTACGATCGTTGACAATCAGTGTTAAATTTGATAACTTCTAGATTAGAAGTACGCAATAATAACTTACGAGGCGCTTCGATGTTCCCTCAGAGTATCTGGGGCGTGAGTCGGAGAGAACCACCTTGTGAGACGCTACTTCTAACAAAGAACCCGCTTCGGCGGATTTTTTGTCTATGCTTATGTTTACATTATTCTGTCATAATTTATTTACCTTCGTCAACTTGCAAAGACATCCAAAATCTGCTAACCTAACGCTACAAAGATACGTTATACCGAACTGTCACCGGACGGTGGCGTGGTTGGGAAACCAACATAGGGTAGCTATCGGGAAGACGCCCAAAAAGGGCGTTTTCTTTTATTTGATTTCCCATTGATTTTCGATGTGCTTCCTGAATATCTTTATGTATTCATCTTTATCGTCTTTGTCGCTCTCCCGCGATTTGCGCAAAGCGCCAGCAATCATATCTGCCAATTGTATTAGCATATTTTTTCGTGAATCCATGAGTTTTATACTCCGAATTATCTTTTTTTCGCCGCTTTTCAATTCTTTCTTAAAATTCGACGCCAGATTTCTCCTGAAATTCCTATCCCCTCCTCCATCGAGTATAATCTTAGCGTCGGTCATTGAATCGCGGCTGTATTTCAAAAGAATCTTAACTGCGTAAGAATAAAATGAATCTTTTTGGTCTTTAAGCTCAGCTTTTGTAATAGAAGCCTTATCGATTATTAGACAGCGTACTATATATTTTGACCTACTTACTGACTTCAAAAAGTGGATTCTGGTGCTTCTGCTAGAGCTATTAAATTTGAATTCCATGTCATCAGGAAATTTTAACTTTCTTTTCAGCTCTTTTATGACTACGGAAGTTTTTTCAACCTCTAAAGTATCGTCAAATTCAACTGCCGCAATCACGAAGAATCTACTCGACCCCTTGTCGAATTTGAAGCCAGCATCACCAGATTCGTCCATGAATACATGCGTCATACCCTAACCATATCAAACCGAGATGAAGATACGATAAAAAAAGGTTAAAAATGGGATAAAATAAGTCTCAAAAAGTTATGAAGATTTTGGCCTTGCCCCGAGCTCCTTCCTACCATATAATTAGAGCATGACCAAAACTCATACCTACCGAGGCATCGTTTGGCTGGACATGCAGTCGCCTACCGACGACGAGGTGTCCGGCATAGTCAAGCGCTACGGCCTCCATCCATTGGTTGGCGAAGAGCTGAAACAGTCATCTTCCTTGGCCAAGATCGACTTCTACCCGGATTATATCCTGATCGTCCTCACGCTACCGGTGCGAGTCCGAGTCGGCAATACCTATGAGATCACCGACCGCGAGATAGATTTCGTCATCGGCAAGAATTTCCTCATAACTTCACGGACAGACACTATCGAGCAATTGGAGTACTTCGGCAAGGTCTTCGAAGCCAACGCCATCTTGAACAAGGAAGAGAAGATGGAGCACGCCGGCTTCCTCTTCTATTACATGGTCAAGCGGATCTACGCCGGCATGGTCGAGGATCTGGAGAATATCAAGGACTCACTGACCACGGCCGAGGCCAGCATCTTTGCCGGAGACGAGCGCAAGATGGTGGAAGTGCTTTCCGGGCTATCGCGCGAGCTCATCGACATCAAGCAGACCGCTCGCATGCACCACGACATCTGGGAGGAAATGGTGGCTTTCGCCGATAAGGATTTCTTCGGCAGCGATTTCAGCTCTTACATCCGTGACATCCGCGACGAATTCAATGTCATCCACGAGCTTATTTCCAATGCCCGCGAACTGCTAACGGATCTGCGTGAGACCAATGATTCCCTTCTGAATACCAAACAAAACGAGATCATCAAGGTCCTCACACTGGTATCATTCATCTTTTATCCGCTTACTTTCATAACCGCAGTCTTCACTATTCCGGCCGCTTGGGTGCCATTGGTCACAGAGCCTTATGGTTGGACCGCTATCATGATCGGCATGTTGGCGATCGCCGCTTTGATGTGGTGGTATTTCAAAAAGAAGCGCTGGGTATAAGATGGAAATCAAGCTATACAACACTCTTTCGCGAAGAAAAGAAGCTTTCAAGCCCTTGAATAAAGGCGCGGTTTCTATGTACCACTGCGGACCGACTGTGTATGACACTCCGCATATCGGCAATTACCGCACTTTCATTTTGAACGACCTCATTCGACGCACCTTTGAATACAACGGATACAAAGTTGATCAGGCCATGAATATCACCGACGTCGATGACAAGACTATCCGTAGAAGCCGTGAAGAAAAGGTGCCACTAAAGGAGCTGACTGGCAAGTATGAGAAATTATTCCTGGAAGAAACGGAAAAATTGAATATTTTGCGGCCAACTCATCTGATTCGCGCCACTGAATACATTCCGCCCATGATCGAGCTCGTGAGCACATTAATCGACAGGGGCGTTGCTTACAAGGCATCCGATGGTGTATATGTCAGCATTGATAAAGTTAAAAATTACGGATCATTGGCGGGTTTAGATCTCTCACATGGTTCGCACGAAAGGATCGCTAATGATGAATACGACAAAGAGAACGCCCGCGACTTCGCAGTCTGGAAGTTCAAGACAGCCGACGACGGCGATGTTGCCTGGGATGCGCCATTCGGGGCCGGACGACCTGGCTGGCACATCGAATGCTCCGCCATGGCCATGAAGATCCTAGGGACCACCATCGATATCCACACAGGCGGCATGGACCTTATTTTTCCTCACCATACCAACGAAATCGCTCAATCGGAGTCGGCAACTGGTCAGACATTCGTGCATTATTGGCTCCATGGAGCGTTCATGAATGTCAGTGAAGAGAAGATGGCTAAGTCAAAGAATAATTTCCTCAAACTATCCGACCTGCTCGACGAGTCTATCTCTCCGCTCGGCTATCGTTACTGGCTACTCACCGCCCATTACCGTTCGCCGGTCAATTTCTCCTTCGAAGCGGTGAGAGCCGCGCAAACAGCCTTGATCCGCTTGCTTCAATTGATCGGCTCATATCCGGAGGGCGGTTCAGTCAGCGTTGATTACCAGAAGCGGTTCAATGAGTCCATCAATGACGACCTGAATATCCCGCAAGCCGTGGCCTTGGCTTGGGAGCTCATCAAGGATTCGAACGTAAACGACGCCGATAAGCGAGCAACATTGATCGATTTCGACCGCGTCTTTGGACTGAAGTTCGAATCAGCGCCACGTGTCGAAGAGGAAGAAATTCCGGAAGAAGTCAAGGTATTGGCCGAAGCACGTGAAGAGGCACGCCAGGCTAAAGACTGGAAAAAAGCAGATGCTCTACGCAAGGAAATCGAAGCGAGAGGGTTTGCGGTAAAAGATGAAACGGGCGGATTCAAGTTGCGGAGCGCTTGACGAACGATGATGCTTGTTGTAGTGTTCTATACAGAAAGAACATAAACAATGAAAATTATTGTAGCAGATGACGATTACTCAAACCGCAGGCCACTTGTTGTCTACCTGCAAAGACGTGGCCACTTCGTTATCGAAACTTCCAGCGCGGAGCAAGCCATTTTGGCATTTGATACCAACCCCGACACGGTCGCCGTGATAACCGACCTAGAGATGGAAAAACCACTTAGCGGCCTCGACGTGCTGAGTCACATAAGGTCTACTAGGCGTGAAGTGGAGTTGTGTCTGGTTTCGGGATCCTTATCACCAGAGACGACCCGCAAAGCCGAAGAATTAGAAGCCTTCGTTCTAGCGAAGCCATTCGGCCTATCCGAACTTTGCCAAAAGCTCGGCCTGTAGGTACCGCAAAAACAGAAAGTGAGGGATACAATGAACATGCGTTCAGGATCTGGCGTAGTTATCGTTCTGCTTTTTGTCGTCGCCCTGGTATTTGGTTTGATGGATGCTCGACGAGAAAAGACCATGACGGAAATCGAGGATACACCTACGGCCGACAATCGAGGAAACGTAGCACCATTCCAAGCGACTACAAATATCGGCATCGAAGCGGAGTGCCCATATCCGCGAAGGGGCGAACCATTGAGGGTCGAGTCGATCAAGCCGACGTTCGGCAAGCTGTATGAATTGACACTCTGCAACCCGTCGAATACCAATGTTGGAGCGGTCATCGCTTTTAGCGGTTATAACTTTAAAGTTGGTGCTACAACTTACGTCACCACCGTTATTTGCCGGTTCGCCACAAATGTTCCTCCCGTCCCTTTGCTATTTGCTGATCCGGCACCACTGAACAAACGTGCGATAACCAATCGGTGAGAGTCCTATAATGACAAGATTAATGACCCCAGCCGTCCGATTTCGATCGACGGCATTTTTTATTTCCTATTACGTCGAATCGACTTGCGGTTTTTTCGTTTCAAAACGCGTGCATCCTATCCTCTATCTCCGACAACCGTGAATGTAAGCGCGCCTCGGAAGAGTCGACGCGCTCCTCTAACCGCTCGAAACTCCGGGCGATAGACACAGCTACGTCGTCATTGTTCTTGTAGACGATCCTCTCGATAAGCTCGAGATCCTTTTGGTCTAGATACGACATGTTGATAATAATTAGCGAATAATGACCATACTCTATCAGGTCGAAATGAAGGAACGATGAAGAAAGTCTCAAGAAAAGATAAAGAAAGGTTCAAAACGGGATAAAAAAAGGTTCAAAAAGGTATGAAGATTCCAAAAGACGGCTCAATCTCGGGAGGTTAAACCTAACGAGATTCCGGGAGGTGAAACCTCCCGGTCTCGCGTCACCTCGACCTTTACTCACCGATCTTCCCCAGCAACTGCGCCTCATCGCCGTCACGGTAGTTGCTGCCTAAGACGACCACCACGTAAAGGTCCTTATTTTTGCCCATAGTGAACAGCGAGGCGCCGGTCTGGTTGGCTTCCGGGATATAGCCGTTCTTTCCGCCAGCGTAATTGGACCAGCTTAGAAAATGTGTGGGATTGATAAAGGTGTGGTTGCGAATGGTCTTGCTCTTCAATTGCGTGATAGATATCACTTGCGGATCATTTTTGTGCAGCCAATCAATGATCAGGGCCAAGTCGCTCACAGTGGAGACATTATACGGAGAGAGGCCTGAAGGATCGGCAAAATAAGTCCGGTAAGCACCGATCGACTGGGTGAAATCATTCATGGCCGCTATGAACTCTGACCGGCCATAGAACTGCGCGTAAGCTTCGGCGGCGTCGTTGGATGAGACCATGAGCAAGGGGTACATAAGGTCAGCGGCGGTAAACGTCTCCCCGACTCTGAATTCAGCGGTATTCCCATAGGTCTTCATGATTGCGGCTGTAAGCAAAATGTGCGTGCTGGAAGGAATGAGTCGACGGGCGACTTCGGCGGTCACGAGCTTGGATAGTGACGCTATCGGTAAAATCTGGTTGGAATTATGAGAAATGATCGTGCTCGTAGCCGACGACAGATCTTTGACGATATATGCCAAAGCAGTGATCTTTCTGCTTCCGGCCTCCGTCAAAACCATCTCCGATACATTGCTAGAATCTTCCTCCTGGCTGGCGCTCCAGCGGATAGTACGCGTAAAACCGTATATAGAAGTGCCGTCAGTGGGTTTCGCCAAAACAGACGCAGCTAATTCCGAAATCGAGTTCCAATGGAGACTCGTCAAATGTGGCCGTATAGCTCGCCAGCCAGAACTACCGAAATACGACAGGCCTATGCCGACGATGATGGCCGCAAGCCCACCGAAAAGTACCGTAAAGAATTGCTTCATTGCTAAGCAGTCTATAATAAGAGCAACGCTTGCACAATGAACATACGTAATTGGCTACCACTGTCCCCCGAAAAATCTCTCCATCGCTCGTATTGCATCCCAAATCGCGGATGTCATATTCAGAGTTGACGCTGTAGGTGTTGGGCTTGGCCTTGAAGTCGAGGTCGGGGTTGGGGAAGGTTTTATGGTCGGTGTAGGAGTTGAGGTAGGTTTTGGTGTTGAGATAGGAGTGGGAGTCAGAGAAGGTTTTATGGTCGGTGATACGTTTGTCGTGGGTGAAGGACTTGGAGAAGGAGATGCAGAAGGAGATGCAGAAGGAGTCGGAGAAGGTCTCGCGGTTGGTGATACGTTTGGTGTGGTATATGTCTGGACGGTTGGAACACTAGTGTTTGGAATCGATATGGCTGGTACAGCCACTGTCGTTGCCGGCACTGAAGGCATCTTTGTCGGTATAATTGTCACTGTAACTGTTGATGTTGCTGAAGGAATACCAGTCGCATTCGTACAGATGAGTGTGTAGACAGTGGTCGTTGTCGGATTTCGAACCACAGAATATGTTGTCGGAAATGTCTTGGCTGGTCCCATTCCTGCACCCCAACATGAAGAGGCGTTTTGAGCGACCCAAGACAAAGTAACATTTCCTCCGGAAGCGACGCTAGTTGGTAAAACGGTGAAGGAAGTGACGGTTGGAGTGGGATGACCAGTAACGTATATTTGAACACTGGCCGCTATGTTACCACCGGATCCAGAACAAGATATCGTATAGGCAGTTGCATTGGTTAGAATACCTGTACTTTGTGAATGTGAGCCGTTAGATGACGCCTTCGCTCCATTCCAATTGTCATCTGCATTACCAGTGCCGCCGCTTCCAATACAATTGGTCGCATTGGTCGGTGTCCATGTGAGAGTGGCTCTGCCACCGTAAGCGATAAAGTAAGAAGAAGTGGTCAAGGTAATACTAGGTGTTTGATTAACAGGTGCGGCAGTGACCGTGATAGGAACACTGCTGGACCAGTCACTATTGAAAGCACCAACTTTCAATGAATATGAACCTGGTGGAAGATTGGCTGGGACGGTGAAAGTCAGAGTATTTCCATTTGATGTTAGGCCTACAATGTCTGTACTAGTTGCCGAGTTGAATATCTCTACAGCATTGTCTGTGGGAGTGAAGCCGGAACCAGTAATAGAAGATGGTGCACCGGCTACGGCAGCAATCATTTGCTTGGAGAATTTGGTTAGATAGTATCCAATGTCATTGAAAATATTTCCATTTGTTGGGAATGGTATTGCATCAGGTAGTGGTTTAGATACTGCGGATACAGCCAGAGTGGAGCCGGGGGTTATGATATTGACTGAAACGCCTGAAATAGATGGAATTATTGGATTGCGGTCGGGAATGCCTTCTTTAACAGTATTCATAGTCATACATTGTGGCCAATGAGTTTGAGCGTGGGCTTTGTCTACAGGCTCGTTCATAAGTCGAGCCATTATGTAACCACAAGAGATGACATTGAAGCGAATTTCCGGAGAACGGGTGAACGAATAAACAGTCTCTTGAAATTCCTGTGTCCCGACCGATGTTTCTTCTTCGATCAATATTCTTTCTTCGGTTGAGGTCGAGATCACATTCATCATACTGTTTCTGCTCGGGATATAAAAGTCCCGTTCCTCATCGTCTGGTGATCTCGAAACGGCAAGAGTGTTGATTGAACCATATGTACGATTGTCGACACTATCCCAATAATCTAGATCAGGATTTTGGGAACAATCAAATACATTGGAATATCTCTGACCATCTTCATCGGAATTATCAATGTGTGAACACCTATACTCATCATCTAGACCAGCAAATGAATGACCAAATTCATGAACTGTAGCATTGTAATTTTCATCTACTGATTCAGGAACGCCGTTTATAGTGTATGGATGCAAGGGATCTGGCAAACTCACTGAAAACCAGCTCCGATTGTTTATTGTGAATCCTGTTAATCTTGGAATGGTTGGATTGGCATTTGCGTACGCATATTCTGTATGATGGTCGTTGGATTCTACTTTTGCGAAACTAACGCCCGTATCGGGAGCATTGCAACTAGTCTCGGATGGAACATTACCGCGATAAACTGTAGGTTTAATATCCGCATAAAAAGAAAAGCTATTAGCATATGTTTTCATTGGATCAATACTCAAAAACGTTGATACCGCGTGGTTCGTATAATTTAAAAAGTTTGATAACGGATCTAATGCTGTGGTCATAACATCATCATTTTCTCCGCTTGACCTAATAAACACGACCTTAAATGGACCATTTCCCTGCATCTTCACACAATTACTCACTTTCGCGATGTTGCTGTAATCAGAGAAAGTGCCACCCGCAAAAGCCCCTCTAATCCTATAAGCTTCAGTTGAAGAATCAAACGTAACCGAATTCAAATCGTCAGTGTATGAATTCGCACTAGCTGGCACAGTAGTAAGCAAAGTGAACGCACTCGAACTAGCATCCGTCGCTCGTTCGATCTGATATCCTGTCTCATTACTTGAATTGTCAGTCCATGTCAGGCTCACCTTGCCTATATCAGATAAACTTCCCATCGTAGCCACCAGATTTGATGGGGACGGAGAACCAATGTTGATCGGCAGTGCATTACTAGTTCCATTAGCATTAGACACTTGCACATTATATGCACCAGTTTGGATTGTCGTTGGTATCGTAATTGTAATGGTCGTAGCGTTCGCCGACGAAATATTCGTTTGAGTCCATACGATAACACTAGAGGTTGAATTCAATAGATTCACTGTGTTACCTGTGGTAGTGAAATTCGTACCTGTGATCGTCAGATTACTACCGGGTTGGCTGTTGACAGGGTTTAAGGAGGTGATCGTGGGAGACGGAAGAACACTAACGACATTCGTATACCCCGTATACATTCCATTGCTTATAAGAGCACGCGCTCTGTAGAATAACGTTTGTGATGGTGTGATGTTGTCAATATAATTCGTCAAACTGGGATCGACGCTGGCGATCTCCGTAAAACCAGTCGTAGAACTTGTCGAACGCTCTACTTTGTATGACGTCAATGAAACAGTTGTAAAAGGAACGCTATAAAAACCTACTGTCGACTCCGGGGACCAACTCAAGGTGATGGAAGGTGGGGCTGTATTGGGAGTAGCTGTTAAATTTGACAGGCTATTTGGATTTATCGTAAATGGAGATGCAGCTGATGCGCCGTATCTGCTATTCCAAACACGCAAAGAATACCTACCAATAGAAAATAGGGCTGTCTGTGGGAATGGTGAAAAGATGAGTTGAGTTGGACTTGTGCTCATAAAAGCATTGTTCAACCTCTTCCAAGTCGCTCCACCATCTTGAGATAATTCTATGGAAGCGGTGTTTGCGGCATCCACGAGATTTGACCCCGTGATTGTCACCCATGAACTGTACGAGGCGATACTAGGAGAAATGGAGGTTAATATAGGAGAAACCAAGGCCGGACGTTTGAATTGGTTCGGGCAGGTTGAGCCGACATAACAAGTGATGTCGGCTTTTGTTCTGTCTATCGGCCACGTACATTTTTGACCGACTGTTGTCACTTGGGAACCGTTAGGAAGAATGAAAATATCTCCAGATTCGTCATTGCATATACCGGCTTGAGTTCCCACAGGGCAATCAGCATTTGCATATGAACTTACGGGAATATTTATCCATTGTCCAAAAGTATTCTCCCCAGGAATGATCATGCCCGTATCGTTATTTCTGATGTTCTCACAATTAAGAGCGTTCGCTTTTGATGGAACTAAAATTAAAGACAAAAAAACTGCTAGAGTAATAAAAGACAACGAAAATACCTATAGAACTGAGGAAGAATGAATTAGATATAACAAGGAATGTTTTCTGCTATTCATGTTTGTTCTTTAT
>PMZP01000009.1 GCA_003170325.1 Candidatus Tayloriibacteriota bacterium | reverse complement strand
TTCAAGATCGGATTCGGGCCGAAGTTGATCGCCTGGAAGATGGGCGAGACAGAATACGGCATCAATCTCATTCCATTCGGCGGATTCGTGAAGATCTTCGGCGAGAATCCAGATGAAGAGAATACATACGGCGCGGACAAGGCGCGTAGTTTCGTGCATAAGAATCGCTGGCGGCAGGCTTCAGTCCTGGTGGCCGGAGTTTTATTCAATTTCCTTTTCGCTTGGTTGCTCTACGTCATCGTCTTTGCCTCGGGAGTGACGGCTACGACGGACGGTTTTCTGCAGTACGCTTCATATTTCCAGAACCAGAGGATCATGATCACGTACGTCGAGCCGAATTCGCCGGCGGAAAAAGCCGGACTAAAGATGGGAGATATCATAAAATCAGTTGGCCTACCAACGGCTGATTCGCAACCTTCCTCAAATGAATCGTCGCATAATCCGCCTTGTTGCAAGCAGATTCCTCAAAAGATCAGTGACATTCAATCGACGATTAATTCAACAAAAGGTAATCAAGTGGATGTTTTTTATACTGACAGTTCATATAAGATTGGATCGGAATACAAATCCGTTCAAGTCTCGCCGATCGCCGGATTGGTTCCCGATAAATACGCTATCGGCATCTCCATGAGCGATGTCGTAGATCTGCGATTGCCGTTTCTCACATCGATCTGGGTAGGCCTGCAATACACCGACGTCATGATAAGAGATACAGCCGTCGGCCTGTATACATTCGTAGCGAATATCTTCCAAGGCACAGCTAACTTCTCTGACGTGGCTGGACCGGTCGGTATCGCTGGGATCGTCGGTGATGCCGCGCAGATGGGCTTCAAATATCTAGTGATGATCACCGCGCTCATCTCCATAAATCTAGGCGTGATCAACCTCATACCATTTCCGGCCCTGGACGGCGGCCGGCTACTATTCGTGGCTATCGAAGGCGTATTCCGTCGGCGTATTTCTCCGAAATTCACCAATGCCGTTAATACCGTCGGCTTTGTCCTCCTCATGATCCTCATGGTGGTTGTCACTTATAAAGACATCGCTAAGCTAGTGAAGTGATTCTAATATACACAGTCTGATTCGCCGCGACACCTGACAGCGATTACATTATGAGGTATCATTATCTCATGAGACAATCACAACTCTTCACCAAGACCCGTCGCGAAGCGCCCAAGGACGAGGTCGCAAAGAATGCCCAACTCCTCATCCGTGCTGGATTTATCCACAAAGAGATGGCGGGGGCGTATTCGTATCTGCCGCTAGGTTTGCGAACGCTAAATAAGATCATCGGCATCATCCGTGAAGAGATGAACACCATCGGAGGACAGGAGGTGCACCTGACCGCATTACAAGATAAACGTAATTGGGAAGCGACCGGTCGCTGGGATGACGCCGCGGTAGACAATTGGTTCAAGGCGAAATTGAAGAATGGCAATGAAGTTGGACTGGGATTTACCCATGAAGAACCGCTAACGGCACTGATGAAAGATCATATAAGCTCGTTCAGGGACTTGCCTATAGCCGCATACCAATTCCAAGTAAAGTTCCGCAATGAAGAGCGAGCCAAATCGGGAATCCTGCGAGGCCGCGAGTTCCTAATGAAGGATCTCTACTCATTCAATGTCGATGAGAAAGCGCATCAGGAATTCTACGAGCGGGCCAAGCAGGCTTACGTAAAGATCTTCGAGCGAGTCGGCCTAGGCGCGCAGACATACGTGACATTCGCCAGCGGTGGATCGTTCGCAAAATATTCTCATGAGTTTCAAACGGTTTGTGAAGCGGGTGAAGATACTATTTACGTCCATGAAGGCAAGAAGATGGCCGTGAACACGGAAGTATTAAATGATGAAGTCTTGAAAGATCTGGGTTTGGCTAGGTCAGACCTCGCCGAGAAGAAGGCTGTTGAAGTCGGCAATATCTTCAGTCTTGGAACACGTTTCTCCGAGGCTCTCGGTTTGAATTACAAAGACGCTGAAGGGAAGTCCAAGCCAGTGGTCATGGGCAGTTACGGCATCGGTCCTGGTCGCCTTATGGGAACCATCGTCGAAGTCTGGTCTGATGAAAAAGGATTGGTCTGGCCGGAATCAGTGGCGCCATTCTCGGTGCATCTGCTCGCTTTGTTTGATGAGGCTGGTACAGTTAAGAAAGTCGCCGATGATCTCTATGATAAGCTGACCAAGAAAGGTATTGAAGTCCTCTATGATGACCGCGATGCCGGTGCCGGCGAGAAGTTCGCAGATTCTGATCTGATCGGCATTCCCAAGCGCTATGTTATAAGCGAGAAGAGCTTGAAGACGGATTCCATCGAAGTTAAAGACCGTTTGACTTGTAAGGTTGAGATGGTCTCGATTTCTTCTCTTTAAACCAAAACTTCATAGGCAGTCGTATTGATTGTCAGGCTTCTTTGAGTGATGTATGAGTCTTCCGAAGCTGGCGAGGACTGTCTGAGCGACTATGCATTTTTTAATGAAATGTGAACCGTAACGCGAAGTGAACATTTCATTTAGAAATGCAAGGAGCGAGTTCCGCAGACAGCTGAGGAAGAGCTCTGCATCACCAAAGCGATAGATAATTGACTACCACTGTAATAAATAGTAAAATACAATCATGCCCCCAATGAACAAGCTTACAACCAAAGCCCGCGAAGCATTGCGCAGAGCGCACGAATTGGCTATAGAACGCGGACAGAATCATGTCAACCCGGTGCACCTTCTCTGCGCTCTTATCTTGCAGGAAGAGAGCATGGTGGCTTCTATCCTAGATCGCATGGAAGTCGATACTCCGATGCTGACCGACGTAGTTTTGGAGCATATCGAATCCCCCGAAGGTTCGAACGTCCTTTCTCCTTCGTACCAGATATATCTGACGCCTGATCTGGCGCAGATATTGGATAACTCCGTCAAGGTCTCCTCTGTGCTCAAAGACGAATTTATCTCGACCGAGCATTTATTCTTGTCCATTTTCGATATACCTTGCGTGGCACGCGACATCCTGGCCCGTTTCAAGATCGAGAAAGATGCCGTCACCAAGATCATCGAGGAGCTCAAGACCAATCCTCCGTCCAAGGACGCCGAACCCAAGAAATTCCGCACGCTCTATAAATATGCCCGCTCGTTGACCAAGCTGGCCCGCGAGAACAAGCTTGATCCGGTCATCGGCCGCGAGTCGGAGATCATGCGCATCATCCAGATCCTTTCTCGCCGCACCAAGAACAATCCGATATTGATCGGCGAAGCCGGCGTCGGAAAGACCGCCATCGTCGAAGGTCTGGCTTTGCGGATGTCGCAAGGCGACATACCGGAATCATTGAAGGACAAGGAACTTGTCTCGCTCGACCTAGGATCGCTCATCGCCGGCACGAAGTATCGCGGTGAATTCGAGGAAAGATTGAAGAATATCTTGAAGGAAGTCGAACGCTCGGACGGCAAGATCATCCTTTTCATCGATGAGATACACACATTGGTTGGTGCCGGCGCTTCCGAAGGTTCCATGGACGCATCCAATATGCTCAAACCGGCTCTCTCCCGCGGCGAGCTTCGGGCCATCGGCGCTACCACCATAAAGGAGTATCAAAAATACATCGAAAGAGACCCGGCTTTGACTAGGCGTTTTCAGCCGGTATATGTCAATGAGCCGTCTATAGATGATGCTATCTCTATCCTTCGCGGCCTCAAAGAGAAATACGAGATGTATCACGGCGTCCATATCACCGACGATGCCATCGTGGCGGCGGTCAATCTGGCCAGCCGCTATATCACCGACCGATTCTTGCCGGACAAAGTAGTGGATCTCATAGATGAGGCGTCTTCTTCGCTACGCATCTCACTTGAGAATATGCCGCCGCAACTCGAGGAGACTCGCCGCAAGATAATGCGGCTGGAGATCGAACGCGAAGCCCTAAAAAAGGAAACAAGCAAAGAAGCAAAGGCTCGCACGCTGAAGATCGAGACGGAAATTGCCGATTTCAAAGAGAGCACTTCCGAGCTGGAGCTCAAATGGAAGAACGAGAAGGAGACCATCACTGATATCAAGCGCATCAAGAAGGAATTGGAAGTCCTCCGCATCGAAGGAGAGAGCGCCGAAGCCCGGGCCGACCTGGCCAAGGCCGCCGAGATTCGTTATGGACGATTGCCAGCTCTGGAAAAGGATTTGGATTCCAAGACCAAGCGACTGAAGAAGTTGCAGTCATCCCGTCGCATCCTCAAGGAAGAGATCACTGCCGAGGACATCGCTTCGGTGGTCTCGCGTTGGACCAGTATACCGGTTTCCAGGATGCTGGAGTCGGAAGCCATCAAGTTGGTTCGCATGGAAGAGGAGTTGAAGAAGCGCATAGTCGGCCAGGATGAAGCAGTCTCCAAGATATCCGATACCATTCGACGTTCTCGCGCCGGCATCGCCGATCCCAATCGTCCCATCGGTTCTTTCATCTTCCTGGGACCCACCGGAGTCGGCAAGACCGAACTGACCAAAGCTTTGTCTGAATTCCTCTTCAATGACGAGAAATCACTGATCCGTGTGGACATGTCCGAATTCATGGAAAAGCATTCCGTCTCCAAACTGATCGGCGCGCCCCCGGGCTATGTCGGTTATGACGAGGCCGGCGGCCTGACCGAAACCGTACGCCATCGTCCGTATTCTGTCATCCTCTTCGATGAGATAGAGAAGGCGCACCCGGAAGTCTTCAATATCCTTCTGCAGGTGCTTGATAATGGTCGGCTGACCGATTCCAAAGGTCGTACCGTCAATTTTCGCAACACAGTCATCATTATGACCTCGAATATCGGAGCACAGCATATCGAGCGCATGGAAAAGATCGGCTTTGCGACGAATACCAGCAATCCGGACAAAGAGAATTACGCTGAAGCCAAGACCAAGATCAATTCGGCTCTGAAAGATTACTTCCGTCCGGAATTCCTCAACCGCATCGACGACACGATCATCTTCGATATCCTCTCGCCTGAAGCCATCAGGAAAATCGTCACCATTCAGGTGGATCAGCTGATCAAGCGCCTGGCGGAAAAAAGTATCGAGCTAGCACTCACTCCGGCTGTCTATGATCTTCTGTCCAAAGAAGGCTACAATCCGCAGTATGGCGCGCGCCCTCTGAAGCGTCTGATCCAAACCAAGATCCTCACTCCGGTCGCCAATCTGCTCATCGGCCAGGAAGTTGTGAAAGGCGGCAAGATCCAAGTCGATCTCAAGGGCGACAAATTCACCTTCGAAGTCAAAAAGAAGCACCTACCTGCCGGCAGGCAAGGCAAAGGCGAGAGCCCGATCATCGTGCAGGAAATGGTGGGGCAGAAGTAGGCACGCACTTGTATGGCCTACACTGGCAATTCTTATTAATGGCCAAAAAAATACCCCTTGCGCATCGCTGCGTAAGGGGTTGTTGGCTCGAGACGAACTCAAGACCGATGTGCTAAACACCACGTTCTGGCATTCTGGAGAGTCCGGAGCCATGGAGAGGCTTCGAGCTTGTCCCAGGATGCAGGCTTCCATGACCACTGCCATAAGCGGAAGCTACGTTCAACGCCATGAGGCATCATAGCCGTGTGGCGGCCATCTGGCGTGCAGAGCGCCGTTATTCCTTCCGGTGAACCGTTGGGATTGTACGGGTACGTTTCTGTCCGATTACCGTACGGGTCGAGGAAGGCCAAAGGCACGAGCTTATCCGCCATGACCTTGTCTCTCACTGTCTTGTCCGGAAAGAATGCCCGGCCTTCGCCATGGTCTATCCAGACTCCGAGCCTGGAACCTTCCATGCCGGTGAATAGTATCGATGGACTCGATAGGACTTCCACCTGAACCCACCGAGACTCGAAGCGGCTGGAAACGTTGCCGATGAAGCGTGGTTGTTGTTCCCCCTCCATTCTTCTCCAAGGAACCCATCCAAGGAGAGCCGTGAGCTGGCAGCCGTTGCAGACGCCCAACGAGAATGTGTCCTCGCGGGCGTAGAAACGGTCGAACATCTCCCGGAGCGTCGGATTGAACAGGATCGTCCCGGCCCAACCTTTGGCGCTGCCGAAGACGTCCATGTTGGCGAAGCCTCCGGCGAAGATGATGCCCTGGAACTGATCCAGGCTGATCTTCTGGTCGATGAGATGGCTCATAGCTACATCCCAAGGCTCCAAACCGGCAGCCAGGCATGCGGCGTTCATCTCTCTGTCGCCGTTGGTTCCTTCATCGCGAATGATCGCTACCCTCGGGTTGCCAGACGCTTCGAGTATCTCCGGAGCCGTATCTTTCGGAGTGAATGACAACCGATAGGACGAATCCTGGTTGATCGTCGGAAATTTACACCGATGTTGACGGTGCTCCGAGTCTGCGCACTCCGAATTGATCTGCAACCTGTCGAGCTGGTAGCTGGTGGACTCCCACCAGGAACGGAGCTCAGTAATTGTTGACTCAAATACAGCTCCGGCTGTATAGGGAACGATTTCACAAATGCGGTCATCGGTGGGAAAGCCGATCACTGAGAACGGCACTTCCAGTTGATTGCAGATAACACGAATCACTCTTTCATCCTCTTGGCGCAATTCGATGACGAAGCCAAGTTCTTCGCAGAACAATTCTGGCAACGCACCTTTCGCGTCGGTTGACGAAATGTTGATCCTGAACCCGCACCTACTTGCCATGCACATCTCGGCGACCGTGGTTATGAGGCCGCCGTCGCTTCTGTCATGCAGGGAGAGGATCAAGCCTTCACTGATCATCTGCTGGACTGCGAACCACGCATTCCGCAGAAGCTTGGCCGTGATATCAGGCGACTCGTTGCCGAGCTGTCCGCAGGCTTGAGCCAGGGCCGAACCGCCAAGGCGATTCTTGCCTAAACCGAGGTCTATGAGGCCGAGCAAACTTTGGCCGGGTCTCTTGATATCGGGTGTGACTTTCTTGGTGATGTTGGGTACGGGTGCGTACGCTAGTATCACCAATGAACCGGGAGAAATTGCATCCTCACCGTTGATGGTCGTCGCGACCGGCGTCAGGCTGTCCTTTCCGCCGTCTGGCACGATCTCCAAGCCGCCTGTACCGAGTTCGGTCATGAAACCGGACATCGATTCTGTGGCGTCGTAGAGACGTGGTCCTTGGTGGGGCATCTTTCCAGGCCAAATCCAATTGGCTCGGCAGCGAATGTCCCGTGGATCCCTGATAGCGACCGATGCCATGTTCGTGAGTGCTTCTCCGATGACCATGTGCGTTGCGGCCTTCTCATCGATGAGCATCCGGATGGGATTTTCGCCGAGCGATGAGACCGTTCCGGTCAGACCGAAATGGCTTTGAGCGTTGACGCTGTTGTCAGCGATGGGGATCTGGGCGATGCCGCAGCATTGCTGCTGGGCCACCAATCCGGTGACGCTACGGTCAACTTTGTGGACTAGGTGTCCATTCGAACCGACCGAGGGAAGCTTGAAAACTTTCTCAATGGCTTCGCCTATGGTCATTTCCGGCAGAACTAAAGGTTTGAGTTCCTTCGGCTTCCGGGTCGACGTGAATGTCTTCTGGGGCATGTTCGTGAGAACTTGCGCCAGATTTAGATCGACGGGCGTTTGACCCGTCATGGGATCCTCGACGACGATCTTGCCGCTGCCGGTGATCGTTCCCAAGATCTCGTAATGCGCCCGTTCGCTCTCGCAGATCGATTTGAAAAGCGCGAGCTTTTCGGGCCTCACGAGGAACGCATAGGATTCTTGGAACTCTGCGCTCCAGATCTGCATTACAGACATTGTGTTGTCACCGAGCTTGACCTTACGTATGTCGATGGTTCCTCCGAGAGGCTCCATCGCTTCAGTGAAGGCGTTGCTAATCCCACCGGCTCCTTGATCGTGGATGACCGCGATAGGATTGTCGCCTGCCAATTCAGCACAGGTACGGATGACGCGGTTTCCCTCGTTCTCTTCCTCGGGATTGCCACGTTGGACGGAATTGAAGTCGAGCTCTTCCGTATTTTGGCCCGATGTCATGCTTGATGCGGCTCCTCCGCCGACCCCGACGGGGTAGGCGAGTCCGCTTATGCGCACGATGATCATCCCGACTTCGGGTTTCTCTTTGTAGATGTGCTCATCAAAGATGTGGCCGATGCCTCCGCTATAAAGGATCGGCTTGATAGGTTCCCGCCTTTGACCGTCGACTATCTGGCCGAAGGTCCGACAGAATCCAATCGTCAGAGGTTCGCCGATCTTGTTGCCATAGCTCGACACCCCATCGCTGCCTTTGATGAGGATCTCTAGCGATGAGGCGTATTTCGAAGGATTATCGCGACCGACCAGTTCTCCGGGAATCTCGTAGAAGGGGATGAATAGATTGCCGATGAAATATCCGGCAACTCCGATCCCTATCCAACCTCCGCGACCAACTGCGACAGTATCGCGTATCCTTCCACCGGCGCCTGTTTCAGCACCTTCGAATGGAGCGACTAATGTCGGATGGCAATGAGTCTCGGCAGTGCAGGTGATGTGGATGATCTTTTCCTGTAGACCCATTTGAGAAGGCCCGCCGGGATTGATTGGTAGGATCACCTTTCTGGTGAATCCCCGAATGACTCCGGAATTGTCCCCGAATGCCACAAGGCTGGTGTTCGGACGACAGTCAAACGAAAGACGGGACATCTCCCTCGATCGCTTTAAGGGCTCTTTGACGAGCTCCATGAGGGTCTTCGGCATAGTCACGCCGTCGATTACCTGGAGACCTTTCCAGAAATGATGCCGGCAATGTTCGCTAAGCGCGTTGCCGAGATACATGAGCTCGACGTTTGTCGGATTCCTATTCATGGATTTCACGAACAAGCCGAAGATGTAATCCTCGTCCCGCTCGTCCATTCCCCAACCATTGGCAATGTTCTGCCTATAAAGCTCGTCTCTGCCGAGCCCGATGAGGTCGATGACCTTAACAGGTTCCGGCACGATGCCGGTGTCAAAGGTCACAATGCCGTTCGGCAAATGTTGCTGTGTCATGCGATCGAGATGCGCCTTCAATATAGCCTCGCACGACAAGGTGTCGCTCGTCAGGAAACGGCGGGTCTGTTCGATCCGTGTCACCGTTCTGAGCCCCATTGATTGGCAGATTCCGACGGCGTTAGACGAGAATGGTGTCTCGATCGTGAGCCTCGGGCCAATCTCGACGGCGTTTTCCGATTTAAGGAAAGGAATGACGCCGGTCTGGTCCTTTTCGTATGTTTCCGCGATGAGCCAGTGGAGCTCTTCTAACTCTTGAACTGTCAGCGTGCCTGTGGTTTCCACGTAGAAAGCATATTCCAGGACGTCGCTTATCCGACGATAGAAACGATATATCATTGATTTTGCACTCATAGTTTCTTCTGTTGTTGAACGTTTGTGGTTTTCAAAAAACCAAAAGCACCAACGATAGGTGCCTCTAGTACGAATATTACGCAGAAATATGCCAATTGCAAGAACATTGTTCGGCCTTCAAATTCTCAAGAAATCATGTTATGGTCTTGAACAGAATCGATCAACAATTAGCAAAACTTGAAATATGAGACCAAAACTTGCAGTCCCGGTATCAGGAAGCGGGACTATACTCGAAGCAATGATAAAACGTGGGGTGCCAATCGATCTTGTCGTCGCGGATAGGCCATGTCGGGGTGTGGGGATTGCTCGACAAGTGCATATTCCGACCGAAATGTTCACGCGTTCCTTTGGCGGCGGTTTCGATCGTCGTTTGTTCACTCTAGAAGTCATGGCAGAGCTTAAACGCTATAACATCGGCCTTGTTGCCATGGCCGGCTTCATGACAATCTTCGATCCGGTGATCTTCGAGCAATACGCGAATCGTATCACCAACATCCATCCGGCGCTTTTACCTTCCTTCAAGGGCGATCACGCCGTTGCTGACGCACTCAAATTCGGAGTCAAGGTGACGGGCACTACGATCCACTATGCGACAGCGGAATTGGATAATGGTCCGATCATCGCCCAGGAGGCTGTACCCGTCCTCGAAGGGGATACGGAAAAGACCCTTCACGAACGTATCAAGGTCGTGGAGCGGCGCCTGTATCCAGAGGTGGTGATGAAGCTATTGCAGGCCATGACCGCCTAGTGATTCGGTTCTCGCGTGTCGATATCTAGTTCCGACCCTAAGAGATATTCTTATCCAGCCCGCCCTCGAATGGTCGGGCATTTTATTTGTATTTACGTAATTTTCATGCTATCATCCGCCCACTATGTCAGCTACATCAAAAGCCGGCGCAATAACGCGTGGCCACAAAACTGGTTCGTCTGTCGCAAACCATGGCGTCACAGACAGAGGCGATGAGAAGATCATCGTCAAAGGCGCGCGCACGCATAATCTCAAGAATATCACTGTGGAGATGCCGCGGAACAAGATGATCGCCATCACCGGCCTCTCTGGCTCGGGCAAATCATCGTTGGCTTTTGATACCATATTCGCCGAAGGGCAGAGGCGGTATGTCGAGTCACTCTCGGCATATGCCCGGCAATTCCTGCACAAGATGCAGAAACCGGATGTGGATGAGATCATCGGCCTTTCACCGGCTATTTCCATCGACCAGAAGTCGCGCTCTAACAACCCACGCTCTACTGTGGCGACCATAACGGAGATCTATGATTACATGCGTATCCTATTCGCGCGTGTAGGGAAGCCGCATTGCCTCACTTGTGGCAGGCTGATCAATAAGATCTCAAAGGAAGAAATACTTGAAACCATTCTCAAGACTGTCACCACTCGCACCACGCGTGCCAAGAAAGTCTTCGGAGTCGATATCGCTGACGCCAAGGTACGCATCTACGCGCCGGTCGTCGTCGGCCGAAAAGGTGAATATTATCAGATGCTCTACGACATGCTCGGCAAAGGATATGACCGCGTGCGTATCGACGGCACCATTCATCGCCTGCGCGATCAGATCATCCTGGAAAAGAATAAGAAGCATGATATCGACGTTCTAGTTGATGAGTTGTTCTTAAGCGAATTTAAGGATACGAAGGACACCAAGACTTACGATAATGCCCGCGAACGATTGTCGGAAGCTTTGGAAAGAGCGATACATGAAGCTGACGGACTAATCAGAATCGAGTATCCGACTTCAGATCGGAAGCAGGGTGGGAAAGTTCCCCCTCGGGAACCGACCTCGGCTTCTGCTGACGCCGGGTCTACTGCTCGCCCTCTTCGGGCTCCGCAGGTTTCCCTCGGAAGAATTTCCCACCCCGCTTCCTCTGACGTAGAAGTTTCCCAGTCTGCTTCCTCTGAATTCCTGATGTCCGTCAAATTCATGTGCCCTTACGATGGCTTCTCGTACCCGGAAGTCGAGCCGCGCCTTTTCTCATTCAACTCGCCCTATGGAGCTTGCCCGGCCTGCAACGGCCTCGGCACCGAAAGCATCTGGAGCGACAAGCCTTGTCCGGTCTGTAAAGGCGTGCGGTTGCGCGATGAGGCGCTCCATGTGCTGGTGGACGGCAGGAATATCGTGGAGATAACCGGCATGTCCATAGAGAAGGCCATTGTCTATTTTAGAGACATCAATCTGACCGAAGGTGAAAAGGAGATCGCTAAAGTGGTATTGAAGGAGATCTCCAACCGGCTTTCATTCATGATCAATGTCGGAATAGAATATCTGACCCTCGATCGCCGGGCGCATACGTTATCTGGTGGCGAGGCGCAACGAATTCGGTTAGCTTCTCAATTGGGTTCAGGCTTAGTCGGAGCTCTCTATGTGCTCGACGAGCCGACCATTGGCCTGCACCAGCGCGACA
The DNA here is from genome assembly GCA_003170325.1 of Candidatus Tayloriibacteriota bacterium. GTDB lineage: Bacteria > Patescibacteriota > Minisyncoccia > Phycocordibacterales > PALSA-1337 > C7867-002. Next base: position 115 of record PMZP01000009.1, on the reverse strand, counting down.
ATGACCGGCTCATCGGGACACTTCAGCGTCTGCGCGATCTCGGGAACACTATCATCGTAGTGGAGCATGATGAAGACACCATGTTCGCGTCCGATTATCTGGTGGACATCGGTCC
>PMZP01000006.1 GCA_003170325.1 Candidatus Tayloriibacteriota bacterium | reverse complement strand
ATCGAAGACACCAGAGGAAAAGGCATTCCAGAGAAAGTATTGGGAGACAAGGAAGACAGGGTGATCATCTCCGACGGTTACGCCGCCTACCAGAATCTTCCCGGAGACAAACAACAATGCTGGGTTCACCTTTTAAGATCGGCCGATTTACATTCGCCGACACTGCATGAAGACTTGGGTGCTCTATACAAGAAACTGCTTCGTGAGTTGGAAAAACCGCTCGGACACAGGGACAAAGGAAAGCTGGAGAAAAGATTTACTGAATTGATTGAAAAGAAATATCCTGAACCGACCGTTGAAAAAGTGAAGAAAAGAATGAGACATCACCAAAGCGTGCTCTTTACCTGCCTTGATTACGAGAACGTGCTTCCGGAGAACAATACGGCTGAAAGAGCCATCCGACCGCAGGTAGTCATGCGAAAGATCTTCGGCGGTACTCGCTCTTTGGCTGGCACAAAAACGCATCAGGTCAATTCCTCGGTGCTGGAAACCCTGCGCAAGCAGAACCTTGATGCTGATTTCTTCGATGTCGTAATACCCTTGATTGAAAAGCGCCGCTCAGAGTTGTGAGCTGTTACATAAGGACTTAGCGCTACCGCCGCTCGCAAAAGCCTAGCCATGGCCCAGCGAAAAGCATTCTTGCCCTGATTTATACCCCACGCTGTAAAAAGTGTGGGGTTTTCTCTTTTTCAAATCGATACGTCTCCCAGGTATTCCTTCAATGCCTTGGTTATAGCCGGAATAAGTGCCGAGATATTGACTCCCACACGCTCACCACGTCCACGCTCCCTGCCACGGTTCCAGACGGATTCAAACGCCTCCCTCTCATTGCTGTTCACTTTACCGATTTGGAATGCCCTAACAATGACTTTCTTTTCGATCAATTCATCGACTGCTGTTTTAGCGGCATCCCTATCGCTTGATCCGCCATCGGTGATCTCGAGGACGATATCCATAATCTTCCCGGATTTTATATCCATCTCCTCCATCGGCGACAAAGAAGTCAGGATTTTTGAAAGAGCGGTGTTATCATATGTAGATCCTCCGACATACCGTAAATGCGAGAAAATCGAGATCATTTCAAGATTCTCCTTATCGTCGAACGATTTTATCTTTTCGGCAGAACTACTGAACGTCCAACCTTCAGTTTCGACATCAAGCTTTGACTTGGTTTCGGATCGGGTCGAGTTCAGATACGTCTGGAATTCATCCAGAGAGCTAAAAATCAAGGTCATGGCTTGTTGCAAGATTCGTAATTTCTCTTCGTCCATCGAACCGGACATATCACCTACTACACGCACTCGAATTAGCTCTGGTTTTTGAGTCACAACCTCTCTATCTTCGATCCTTTTGAATATCTTGGCTTGTTCGAATTTGCCTTCTTGGATACTGCCCCAGTCTTCGATAGTCTTCTGGACATCGAGCTCGTCTCCAGCTTTGAAATGTCCTTCCAGACCACGAAGAGTCTCTCGCGATGAACCGAAAATTATATGTCTCCACAACGTCGATAGCTCATCGAGATATGGAGCAATCTCCACCTGAACTTCCCTGAATCTGGCTAGACTTTCTAGCAGATGTTCCTTCGAGTGCCCGCGCGATGCATTCTTTTCAGCCCAAAGCTCATCTTGCTTCTTCTGGGCCGCGTCAGCCTTTTCTATGACGGTCTTTTTGTCTTCCTCCTTGGCTTTTTCAGCTGTCTGACGCTTCGCGACCTCAATATTTTTGGCTTCTTCGTCCCTTATCTTCTTGACCTCTTCGAACTTACCAAAGATTTCCTTCATAGCTTCCGGAGGCAACTGATCAACGCTATTCTCGGCCGATTCCTTGATCTCTTTTTCAAAAGGAGTTGGTGGCGATATTTCGCTTTGTTGGCCTGACGATTCGCCAGATTTTTCCGATTCCCCGGACTTCTCCTGCGTACTGCTTTGCGGCTTTTCCTCCGTCGGCTTCCATTCAGGCTTCCAATCTTCTATATCTTTGGCCAATAATTCCTTGAAAATCGGTTCCAGGGTTCTTTTTATGATGGCGTACCGCTCACCGGCTTTGGTATCTCTGCCGACTCTCGGCTTTACGAACGCGGTAATAAGCTCCCTGGCGGTATATTCTTTGCCGCCAAATTTAATCTTCCTGGTGAGTGCTTCTTCGACTTCGGGCGAGACAACGCATTGTTCATCGGGCACGTTATCATCCCTCAAGAGCTTGTTGATGAATTGGCGGTGTCGAGACTCGCCTTTACTCGAATAATCGAAACCAGGAAACAATTTTTCTTTGTACAAGGTTTCTATTTCTTTGCCACCTTCCGTGCCCCTCTCGAACGAAGCGGCTTTACGTGATACAGAATTATTGACCCAAATATCATCAAGAGAGTTATAAAAAGGGTGGTGGATGCCATAGGCTGATTGGCCTAGACGATTCAAAGAACCCATATCGGGACGATCAGGATTGATAGGTTTCTCTTGCTTGAGAGAATCAAGAAATTCTTTTTGCTTTGGATCAGTCAAATCCAATGCGGCTTCCCATTTGCGGAGCATGAGATCGCCCGTCTGTCTGGCTTGTTCTGCTATATAATCGAAATTCTTCATGAGCCTTTCAGGATCGTTTTTGAAATCATCGAAATGGCCTATCTCATGCATGCAAGCCCAAAGGATCTGTCTTTCGGAAAAACCTTTCTGGTAGAACCAGTCGGTTGCCAGGTTAACCTCGCCTTTTTGAAAGTCGAAATAAAACGCTTCGCCGAGTCTGAAGCGGATGGAAGTGTCTCCGGAAAAACTGGCGAAGAATCCAGTCTTTGAATAACGATCTATGAAGACTTGGGCATGCTCACGGTATCTTTCTCTCTGATCTTCATTCTCCGGCGTTGGAGCCACCTTGTCCACTGCGGCTTTGCTTTTCTTCAATATTTCTGGTGTGCTTTCTGATTGTCCAACGCGTTCAAAGGAAGGATTCATGGGTCAATTATAGCGTCAAGCGAGGATTTGTGGAAGCTTGAATTCTTACTCTAGTGGAGTACAATGTAACTATGACAATATTTTATATACTAGGCGCGCTAGCCATTTTATGACCAGAGAATCATCGCAAATCAACCCTCAAGAGGCCGGGAATGAATCGCAGGAGAAACCGAAGAAGTTCCTGTTCATCGATGATTCTACAGATGTGCTATCGGGAATTAGTGCGCTTTTTGATGGAAATAATGATGTCGGCACCACGGAATGCCATTCATTGAAAGATGCACGGGAGGCTATAGAATCTGCAAGACCTGAAATCATTTTTCTCGATCACAATTTCGGCGAGAATGGCGGGGAGGGATTGGAAATAGCAAAGGAAGTAAGATCAAAATACCCTGCTACCAAGATTTACTCGACCACAACCAACTCCGATGTCAGCGCGGAATATGAAAGGCTCGGCATAAGCCACATGGATAAACATGACATTGCCGGTTTCCTATCCATCATTTCGCCGGATTCGAACTAGCGTTTTAATGCCTCCAAGCAGACGAACATAGGTATCTCCTTTCTCATCCGATCCTCTTCGGTGGCTCGCGGTCCTTTTTGGCTCTTCTTATGGGAGATCCATTCCTCGAAGCGAGTGATGGCGAATCCCGACTTATTCAAGGCCTTGAAATACGATTGCAAGGGTCTGTGAAAGCTGATGGTGGATTTCTTCTTGGACGGATCTTTCTCGCCGGGCGTCATGTCGATCTCGAGCGTCTTGTCGGACATATATGAATCGACGCGCCGGAATTGTTTGGCGGTCTTTTCATCCCACTGCCAGCTAGAGCTCTGTGGGATCCTGAATGCCGGATGATTCAGGACAATGAATAATCGCCCGTCGGATTTCAAAACGCGCGAGCATTCGGATAGAGTGCCGGAAAGATTTTCGATATTCTGCAAAGCCAAAACGATTACCGACACATCAGCACTGGAATCGGATATGAATGAAAGCTTGTCGGAAGGAGCAACATGAAATTGAGGCGACCCAAATGGAATTATTGCTGTTTTCTTTTCAGCCATCTTAATTACCGACTTGCCTTGGGCAGGAATTCCAATCGTTGCTGCTCGAACTTTAATCGTTGATGATTTCTCCTTCGCCTTATCGATCAATTCGGAGGAAATATCACAACCGATGACCGAGGCGCCATTCTCGGCGAAAGCCCGCGAGAAATATCCCTGTCCGCAGGCCACGTCAAGAATAGTCATACCTTTCTTCGGTCCGACCAAACGAATCAGATTCGGCATGATCACGTTCTTTTGGAACGAATCCGCCGAATCTTCCAAAAGCTCATCATACCAGTCGGCAACGGCTCCCCAGGATGTGTTTTTCTCTGCCATATACTCAAAGTAGCACATAAATTCCCCGTCGTATATATTCGCTTCGCTCATATATCGACGGCGCTCGGAACTTATGAAAGCTTCGCTTTCATAATTCCTCGCTTGTCGCTATAATAGAGTGATGCCCAAAATAAAATCAGTTTTTGCCAGAGAGATACTGGATTCGCGCGGAAATCCGACCATTGAAGTCGATCTCGTCCTAGGGGACGGTTCATCCGGACGGGCGGCAGTGCCATCCGGTGCCTCGACAGGCAGCCACGAAGCCGTGGAATTGCGCGACGGCAATATGAAAAGATACGGCGGCCAGGGTGTTTTGAAGGCAGTTTCCAACGTCAATACGACCATTTCCAAAGCCATCAAAGGCAAAGAATTCGACCAGCGGAAACTCGACCAAAAGCTCATCGAGCTCGATGGCACGTCCAATAAGAACAACCTCGGTGCCAATGCCATTCTCGGCGTTTCCCTAGCCTTCGCCAAAGCAGAGGCAGTCAGTCTGAAGAAGCCGCTCTACGAATATTTCCATGAGATCGCCGAGACTGGAAATCCTATCCAATTGCCCGTACCGATGATGAACATCATAAACGGCGGCAAGCACGCGGAGAACTCGGCCGATATACAAGAAATGATGGTCGTTCCAGTTGGATTTGAGAGCTTCACAGAAGCTCTGCGCGCCGGCGATGAGATATTCCACGTCTTGAAAAAGATCCTTCATGACCAGAAAATGGCCACAACTGTTGGAGACGAAGGAGGTTTCGCCCCTTCCCTGCCTTCGAATGAAGCGGCTCTCAACCTCATCATGCAGGCCATAAAATCAACCGGTTATTCAGCCGGCAAAGACGTGATGATAGCGCTCGATGTAGCGGCCAATGAATTGTACAAGGACGGGATCTATACTTTGGCTCGCGACAACAAGACTAGGACCTCGCAAGAGATGATCGGCTGGTATGAGGGCTTGGTCAATAAGTATCCCATCATTTCCATCGAAGACGGCCTGGCGGAGGATGATTGGGATGGCTTCACCCTGCTCACGGAAAAGCTCGGGAATAAGATCCAATTGGTCGGCGACGACCTGTTCGTAACCAATATCGGACGGCTTTCACAAGGCATCGAAAAGCACGCGGCCAATTCCATCCTCATCAAATTGAATCAGATCGGCACCGTCTCGGAGACCGTCGATGCTATCGTTCTAGCCAAGAAGTCCGGATACACTTCCATCATTTCGCATCGTTCAGGCGAGACCGAGGATACGACCATCGCCGACTTCGCCGTCGGCACCGGCGTCGGGCAGATAAAGACCGGGTCCTTATCGCGCACGGAGCGCGTGGCTAAATACAATCAATTGCTACGAATAGAGGAAGAGCTGGGAGCGAAGGCTATTTATCCTGGCAGGAGCGCGTTTACTGTAGAGGTTTAGCCTCTACAAAAAAATCTGTGATGTAATTCATTGTCCACAAAAAGCTACGCGTTATTCACAGCTTTTCCACTAAAAATCGCCCCACTGGCCGTTGACTTTTTCAACCAATCAGATAAAATTGTACCAGGTTCACCTATCGGGGAGTATCCTTAAAAACATCAATTAGGCGTCCATAACTATAACGGCCTTCGTGCCGCTTCAGGACACCACCTTAATTTTCGCGATACCTCTCCCATACGAGTGACCATTATGGCAAAACATCCCGCTTCGGCGGGATGTTTTGCGTCTGGACAATATTCATGACTTCTGTTTTGTGTGACTTATTACTTACAAAATGTTTAAATGACAGTCACTTCAACACTTTTTTGCATCTGCTGGAAGTTGCGCTTTCATATACGAAGAATACAATTGACGCATGAATGAAAAAGATAAACAGCTAGTCATATTCGAATCATACCAAGTCAGAAGAACCTGGAACCATGAACGGTGGTATTTTGTCGTGGAGGATGTTGTGCAGGCGCTTGTTGAAACAACAAATATCAAAGATTACATAAACAAGATGAGACAACGTGATCTCGAACTCGGTAAAGGGTATGGACAAATTGTCCATACCCTTACGATAACTACTAGCGGCGGTCCCCAAAAGATGAACTGTGCCGATTTAGCCGGTATTTTCCGCATCATTCAGTCTATCCCCTCTCCCAAAGCCGAGCCATTCAAGCTTTGGTTGGCTAAAGTCGGCAAAGAGCGTATTGAAGAAATCAAAGACCCGGAACTGGCCATGAAACGTGCCAAAGCGATATTTGAGAAAAAAGGCTATCCCAAGAATTGGATCGACAAGCGTATGCGCGGTATTGGCGTACGCAATACTTTGACCGATGAATGGAAGAACCGAGGAGTGAAAGAACCTATAGAATTTGCAATTCTGACCGATGAAATTTATAAAGGAACATTTGACCTGACGGCCAAGGAGTACAAGGAACACAAATCATTGGATCATGACGACAATCTACGCGACCACATGGAGGATCTGGAACTGATCCTAACCATGCTAGGTGAAGCCACCACGACCAAACTGACCACAGAAAGGAATTCTGAAGGATTCCCGAAATTGCAAGGCGATGCCAAGGAAGGTGGCGGAGTGGCAGGACGCGCGAGATCGGATATCGAAAAACATCTTGGCAAAAATGTCGTGAGCAAAGATAATTTTTTGCCAAGCAATAAGAAGATGCTGAAGTAAGCCCCTTGCTTCTTTAGAACCCTAAAAGAAAAGCCCCAGACTGCGTTGCAGAGCGGAGCTGTTCTTTGCTACCTAAGCCGCCATAGGAGGCGTCGGGGTAGCCGGTTCTTGCGGTGCCGGAGGAACCGGAGCACCTGGCTTTTTCTTTGCCATATTATTTGGCAGGTTGGTTAGCTCCCGCAGGGACGATTATATACCCCGCGCGATGCTCGGCAAGCGGATAGCCTTTTTGCTCACCAAGTTGACTATTCGTCAAAAGGTACAATGAAATAATGACTTGATTCCGAGGTTTTTTGGCGTGTTGTAATTCTGTTAGAAATAACAACATCGATTAACAATCTTGAGAAGATTACGACAGATAGTAATGCTTTATCGGCTCCAAAGTCTCCCCATCCAATTCATAGACAAGCGGCACGCCAGTGGCAATCTCAAGCCCGACGATGTCTTCATCGCTTATACCATCTATATGCTTTATCAAAGCCCGCAGACTATTGCCGCTGGCGGAAACGATGACCCTTCGGTTGTCCTTTATGTTAGGCAGAACTTCGTCATTCCAATATGGCAATACCCGCTTGACGGTATCCTCCAGCGATTCACCTAATGGCAATTCTTCAGGTGAAAGATCTTTGTACTTAGGATCGAGGCCCGGATAGCGCGGATCATCTGCTGTTAATAGCGGCGGCTTGGTCTTGTAGCTTCGACGCCATTGCAGTACTTGTTCATCACCGTATTTAGCAGCCATTTCTTCGTGCTTCAATCCTTGCAAAGCCCCGTAATGGCGCTCGTTCAGCCG
>PMZP01000014.1 GCA_003170325.1 Candidatus Tayloriibacteriota bacterium | reverse complement strand
ATATTAACATGAAATTGATCACTATTCATAAGGCGGCGGAAATCCTCGGTGTTACTCCGCTCACCTTGCGAAACTGGGACAACAGCGGCAAATTTCCGGCCTCCAGACACCCTATCAATAATTACCGCGTCTACAAGCTTTCCGACATCGAAAAGCTGCTTATGGAGATCATTGCCAGCAAAGGCAAAAGACNNTAATAGGAAACAGGTAAAGAAACTGCTAGTTCAGCACCTTACAGACTAAGCCGTTCGGCTTAGCGGAAAAGTATTAATACGCTATACTTAATTCTATGGCAAATACATACACCCCTACCATCGGTCTAGAGATCCATGCCGAGCTCCAGACGGTCTCAAAGATGTTCTGTTCTTGCAAGAATGATCCTGACGAGGAGAAGCCGAATACAAATGTCTGCCCTATCTGTCTCGGACATCCAGGCACGCTTCCGGTCTTAAATATGGAAGCGATCAAGCATGTCCTCAAAGTCGGGCTGTCGGTCGACGGGNNCCCCGGTCGCGTTTTGCGCGCAAGAATTATTTCTATCCGGACATCCCCAAAGGTTACCAGTTGAGCCAATACAAATACCCTCTCGTTTCCGGAGGCGAGCTCTCCGGAGTCGCTATCGAACGTATCCATCTCGAAGAGGACACGGCGCAGTCGACACATGACGCGATTACCGCGGAAGGCGGAGTTTTGCGAAAATCGTCTAGAGGTCTGACCTCTCTCTCGCTAGTTAACTTCAACCGCTCGGGTGTCCCCCTCATGGAGCTCGTCACCAAGCCTGTCATCCATGATGCCGCGACCGCCGTCCGCTTTGCAAAAGAATTACAGCTCCTCCTCCGCTATCTCGGAGCCGGCGAAGCGAACATGGAAAAAGGCGAGATGCGCGTCGAAGCGAATATTTCTGTCTCGTCTGCTCTCGAGCTACTTGGAACCAAGACTGAAGTGAAGAATCTCAATTCATTCAGGGCCGTCGAACGTGCCATCGAGTACGAGATCGAACGTCAGTCTTCCCTCTTGGAGCGTGGCGAGGCAGTCGTGCAGGAGACGCGCGGCTGGGATGATGTAAAAAATGAGACTTACTCACAGCGTAGCAAAGAAAGCTCTCATGATTACCGTTACTTCCCTGACCCTGATATCCCTAAACTTAAGATCTCTGAAGTGGAAGAATTTGCCGCCGGCGCTCTAAAGAAAGAACTCCCCGAACTTCCTTGGGTCAAGCGCGATCGTTACAAAAATGCATTCGGTCTGACCGACAAGGAAGTCGCAGTATTCATCGAGTCGCCGGAGATCGCCAGCTACTTTGAGTCCGTCATCAACACATTCAAGAGCGATTCGAAGAGGGTCAAGCTCGCCACGAATTATCTGCTGACGGATTATCTCGGATTATTGAAGAGCTCGAAGAGTGTCGGCACAGATGCTAGTCCATCGCCTGACGCGTCCGATCAGTTGAATCTCGACACCATTCCGGCCGCTTCGTTCGCGGAGCTGATCTCGATGGTCGCCTCCGGAGACATATCTTCCCGCGGCGCCAAAGATCTACTTAGCCTGCTGATTGATGTCGATTCCGCCGCAACAAAAACCGGTCCTGCTACAGCATCTGTTAAGTCGCTGGCCGAAAAGCACGGCTTATTACAAAAAAGCGACATGGCCGATCTTACGCCGGCTGTCGAAAAAGTCCTCGCAGACAATCCCAAAGCCGTGACCGAATACAAAGCCGGAAAAACCGCCTCCATCCAGTTCCTCGTCGGTCAGGCCATGAAGGCCACCAAAGGCGCGGCAAACCCGGGAGTCGTGAAGAAGTTGCTTATGGAGAAGCTACGTTGATATTTTTCATTCCGCTGCCCCGCCGATTGGTATGGGTATTTTATTTTTCAGGAGTTTTTTCGGCATGAGCCTTTTCCAGCTTCATGACTATCTCCTCGCTCAATTTCTTGACGGAATCGTCATCCAAAACACTGACCGTCAAGATATCAGGATTGATCTTTTTCAAGGTTTTCTTGGCCTCATCGATCTTCGCCGTCGGAACCAGATCCGTCTTGGTGAGCACGATGACCTCTTTCTTGCCTTCCAATCCTTGGCCAAACTTCTCCAATTCTCCGCGCACGACCTGGTACGCGTGAAAGACGTCTTCATTCTCTAAAGATACCAAGTGCACGAGCATAGTCGTCCTCTTCACGTGCCGGAGGAACTTATGACCGAGACCCTTTCCTTCGGAAGCGCCCTCGATAAGCCCCGGGATATCGGCCAATATGTATCCATGGATCGCGCCGAGATTGGGATCTAGCGTGGTGAAAGCATAGCTCGCGACTTTTGCGTCAGCGTTGGTCATCGCGTTCAAAAGGCTAGACTTGCCGGCATTGGGCAGGCCGATCAGGCCGGCGTCTGCAATGAGGTTTAATTCGACCGTGAAGTTGGCTTCTTCGCCCTCCCGACCGCCAGTAGACTGCGTCGGTGTTACATTAGTCGATGCCTTGAAATATTCGTTGCCCAGACCGCCGTTTCCTCCGTGAAGGATCTTGGAGACTTGGCCGTCTTCTATGAGTTCGACGATACGAGCCGTGTTCAGATTGGTGATGACCGAGCCGATAGGCAGGTCGATGACGCAGTCGTCTCCGGTCTTGCCCTGCCGGCTCCAATTGGCGCCGGCGCCGCCTTGGCTGGCCTTGAAGACCTTGACTGCCTTGTGACGGGCCAACATGTTTATATCGCGCACGGCGCGCACATAGACATCGCCGCCTTTGCCGCCGTTTCCTCCGGCCGCTCCGGCGAATTCTTTTCCTTTCTCATGGCGCCAACGAACTACGCCGGTACCGCCGTCGCCTGCCTTGGCATGAAAATGTAATTCGTCGATGAAGGCCATGATGATGTCTTGATTATGTCTGAAGCGCCCGCTTGGCGGAGCAGTTTTCCTTGCGCCTCCGTCGGCGTGATCTTCTGATCAACTGCGAAGCACGAAGGGAAAATCCTGCGGCGCCAAAAGGGCGCGCTTACACTTTACTATTAAATGATGTCCGATAAATTTCCAGCAACGTAAACAGAAAGACCAAGATGAGCGGTCCCATGACGAAGCCGATGATGCCGAATGTGAGAAGACCTCCGAGGACCGAAAGTAGAACGAGGAAGGGGTGGATCTTGATGCCGCGATTGATAAGATTCGGACCGATCAAGTGATCGACCAAGACGATGACCGAATAGCCCCAGATAAAAAGCCCGACGGCATAAAGATAGTTTCCGACGAGGACGAGATAGGCGATGCCGGGCAGGATGATGAGCGTCACACCGAAGACCGGGACTAGAGCGGCTACCGCGGCCACTGTCCCCCAGAGAGCCGGTGCCGGTATTCCGAAGACCAGGAAGGCCAGACCGGTCGAGAGGCCTTCGAGCAGAGCCACCACCAAGGTGCCGGCGAAGACCGAGCGGATAGTTTTCTTGAAAGTATTGGTGATATGATCTTCGTTGGAAGAAAGCTCCGGACTCCAGGAAAAGAACATCTTGGAAAGAGAGCTCCCATCGCGCAGGAAATAGAAGAGCGCCAAGAGGAAGATCAGGGCATAGGCGGACACCTGGGCGATGCTAGAAAAGACGATATCGAGGTTGGAGAAGACCCATTCCAGTCCGCTCTTCAAAGTGTCGGTTATGTTGAATGAATTGAAAGTATGGGCCGGCAAGAGGCCGAGAGCGACAGTCGAGAGCGAGCTCCAAGCCGTATTCAAGGCGGTGATGACCTCCGAGCGATTGGCTTCGTCTATGAGCAGAGCGTAAAGCGTCTGGACTTCTCCGTACATGCCTTCGATCAGGAAAAAAGCCGGGACGATCAATACGACAACGACGACGATAACTGTGAGCAGGGCGGATATGTTATCGCGGAACGAACCTTCGCCGAAAGCCTTACTCAAATATCCGTAGAGCGGGTAGACGATGACCGCCGCCGCCAAGGCCAGCATGACTGGCGACAGGAATGGTCGGAAAATGAGTGCAGACGCCACGACCGCGCCCAAGAGGAGAACAAAAAAGAAATATGAGGACAAACGCTGATTCATGCAAATACATTACCACAGAATCAGCCGGCTGTGAACTACCGCGCTTGTAACTCCTCACAACTCTGAGCGGCGCTTTTCAATCAAGGGAATTACGACATCGAAGAAATCAGCATCAGGGTTCTGCTTGCGCAGGGTTTCCAGCACTGAGGAATTGACCTGATGCGTTTTTGTGCCAGCCAAAGAGCGAGTACCGCCGAAGATCTTTCGCATGACTACCTGCGGTCGGATGGCTCTTTCAGCCGTATTGTTCTCCGGAAGCACGTTCTCGTAATCAAGGCAGGTAAAGAGCACG
>PMZP01000013.1 GCA_003170325.1 Candidatus Tayloriibacteriota bacterium | reverse complement strand
TGGTATTTCTTGTTGAACCTCGTCCGAGGGATTGGTCCATATGTACGGAAGCGCTCATATTGTGGGTTCGAACTATATTATAACCGTGGGAATGATATAATCCGCCGCCTTAATAAGGAGCCCATCTTTGAGATGGAGATGTGCAGGTGCATAGTGACGGAATTACAAAGCTCGTCAGAGCCGGTCTTTGCCGACATCGGCGCGAATATCGGTCTGATCTCCTCATATGTCCTGCAGAACGTGGCAGATTTAAATAAGATCTATGCCTTCGAACCAGGACCAGTGCAGAGATCATTTCTAGAGATGACGATCAAAAGAAACAACCTGACAGAAAGAGTCACGATAAGTCCCGATGCTCTGGGAAAAGAGATAGGCGAGATGGCTTTCTTCTCTCACGACCCCAAGCACGCCGCCAAAGACGGACTTATCGATACTGGCCGCTCTCCAGGTGCCAGGCCTATCAAGGTACATGTCGATACTCTTGACGCTTGGTGGCAAAGAAACGGAAGACCAAAGATGAACGTCGTCAAAATCGATACTGAGGGCGCAGAATTGTGGGTGCTTCAGGGCGGGCGGACTTTTTTGTCTGCATGCCGACCGGTAATATTTATGGAGGTCGAACTCAGAAATCTGCGAGTTTATCCCTATACATATTTCGATATACTGCGATTCTTCAAAGAAATTTCATATGAGCTCGCTACCTTAGACGGTGTTTTGATTACGGATAATAATTTCCAGGAATATATTGAAAACGGGGAAGATACATATATGGCTAAGCCGTGCCGAGATAAGAAATTGACATGATTACACCTTCTGAAGGAATGAGTATGAGGAGATGTCAATCCTTATGCCAGTTTTTTGACAATCATTGAATATACTTGTATATATTTCTGACAATCGATCCGCCACGGCCTTATGTGACAAGCGATTTCTCACGAATTCCAATCCTCTGCGATGAATGGCCTCCAATTCTTTGGGCTTATTCTGATATTCGGCGATGCGTTCCTTAAGATGCGCAATGTCAAATTGGCGGTGAGTGATGCAGTTCACGCCGTCCATGAAACCGAACTCCTTGAAACATGAATGGTCAGAGCAGACCATGACGCAGCCACTGGCCACACCTTCGTAGGTCTTGGCTGTCGGAAAATAGAACATTGTCTCATCGCAAGTGAACATCTTGTAATCATTGAATTTTTGTACGATGTCGTATTTGAAGTCTTTGTATTTTGGGAAGACTGGTAGCATCGAGTCCACCTGATCCTTTAGTGTGTCTAAATTCTCCACGATCATTCGACGGAACTTATGGAGAAACTTCTCCCTTGAATAGAAGTCGGCAGTTTCAAGATAATTGCTCGGATTTGCATCGGCTGGTCTAAAAGGGTTAACGCTCCCCAATGCTACGCATTTATTCTCCCGTTTTCCAAACGGAATCGTCGAGACAAATCGGTCAGTATAACCGAACGGTACAGCTATGACTTTCCCTAAATAATTTGGGAACGTCTTCTTAAAATAAGGGCAATGTTTGTCCGAGCTGCTGTAGCTCATCAGGTAGTCGACACCATATTCCTGCAGTCTTTCATACTTGACGCTTCCTGGTTCATACCAGAAGTAGTCCATTAAATGAAATATCTTGATGCCTTTGAAGCGCTTGATAGCCGGCGTGAATTGTGTCGAATGGGTGCTGTTGAAGTTGAGCAGGATATCTACGTGCTTATTGAGCGCACGTTCTGTAAACAAGAATTTCACTTTATTAAGGCCTAGTTCTGTCCAGGAATATTTCTTTCTGATACTGTTCAAAGCCGCGAGTTTTTGCCGAATGTCTTTAAGTCGCCCGACTTCATCGAAGTAAAGATATTCGACATGTCCTTTCTTGATTAGATCGAGCACATAGTTGTGGATTTTGAAAGTCGCCAGATTGGGCAGACTCTGAAGATTATGTATGGCAATCCTAGGTTTTTTTTCCGTTGACGTAGTCATGTGATGCTAGACTGACCTCGGTGCTCGGCTGGCAAAGTGAGATGAAACCACAACGAGCAACAAGTAGTAACCGATTTTTGTGAATATAGCTCCCCATATGCCGAATATTATAATAGCTCCGATGGAGACGATGATTCTTGCGACCGGCAGTCCGACGTTGATGATATTGAGTTCTTTCTGCTTACGTCCAGCGAAAAGTGCCGGTACGGGGATATAGGAAGCGATGACCAGGATGCAGAGTGAGAATACTTGCGAGTAGACAATCGAACCGGCATATTGGGGAAAGAGCATATAGAAAATGTAGGGCGCGGCGACGATATAAAGGATGATAATGACAATCGCCAGCAAAATCAGCCGGAAGACCTTGGGCCGGATGCCCGCTCGTGTGCGACGTGCCGTCGTCTCATCGGCGTTTTTCTCGGCCAGTTTGGGAAGAGCCGCTGTCGAGATGATCCCGAACATCGACCTGATTCTTTCAGGAATAATGGTGGCAAAACTGTATATAGCCAGTTGTGCTGACCCCATAAAATGGAAGATTACGATATTATCGACGTGTTGGGCGATGGTGCTCCCTATGTTCATGACGCTCAAACTCTTCGCATAAGGCATATCTTCTGTCCGGGTCAGGTTATTTGCACGAGGATATCGATATAAGGCTCGCCAACAGAAGTAGGTGTTAGCGATCATTACGCTCACGAAATAACCGGTGATGAGCAGGATGACATCCGCTGACCAGATGCTGATCGTTGCCATTGCCACAAAATAGAGTGCATTAGAGCCCATGTTGAAAAAGGTAAAAGTCCGGAAATCTTTTTTCCCATTCAAGAATGCCGTATAGGTGTTGGCGATACCTGTAATTGGAGAAGCAATGCAAATGATAATAAAGCAAATTCCATAGACCGAATTGCCATTGTAAAAGTAGTAGAGAGCCAGGACGAACGAAAACAAGAACTGCGGGATGCACCACAAAGCTTGGACGCGTATCGACTGCTTAAGAACACCGTCATAACCTTGGGCGACTCCGCGGATGACAGCAGCGTTGACTCCGGTCAGGGAGAATGCCGTGGCTATGCCAGCCAAGGAAATGATGTATTTATAGATTCCGAAAGTTTCCTTCGAGAGAAAATGTGCGAAGAGGATGGAAAGCACAAGTGATACCAGAGCCCCGAATACTTGATTGGTGACCAACCAAAAACCGCTCTTGGTGGCGTATACCATGTCAGTTTTGGCGTGAGGCTCTAATTTACGCAGCGATTTGTATATAAAGGCTTTTAATTTATCCATTTATGTAATACTAATATAA
>PMZP01000030.1 GCA_003170325.1 Candidatus Tayloriibacteriota bacterium | reverse complement strand
TAATAGATTTGTCCAAAATAATCCAAAATCACCTTCATTATTTAATCACAATCCGTGCCTAGTATCATCCACATTTTTTACCTGATTTCAATTAAGAGATCTTATTCGAACACGATACAAAATCATTTTCCAAATCTTGAATAGGTTTTCCAAAGATTCGAAGAACAGACTCCTCGAAATGCGGTGCATAATAATTCTTCTCGGTTTTCGTAATAAGCTCCATGATCTTATCCAACGTAAACTTTTCTATCAAAAAAGTTGTGAAAAGACACGCTATCTTATAAGCGCCACCGTTTACTCGCTCATCCCAATCCATCCTAGTTGCCAAATGGCTTGTAAATCTCTCTTCAATGAACATCGCCTCGTTACTTTTTGTATATCTTTCCACTTGACCGGCAATATTCATAGCCAATCCTTCGTTCAACCAAAATGGAACTTGATTAGCAGATGCTAGCCTATTGATGAATATATGAGCCATTTCATGTGCCAAAATCTGATCGAATTCAGAATCAGTATGACTTGATACCTTAGCAAAATAATCAGGGTGTATTATGTCGATCTTATTATCTCTCGACGTATTTCCGACTTCCCATATTTGAGTCTTTCTACCTAGACTTTTATCAAAACTCGATCTTGAAGTATGGAATAATATGCTCATATTAGGCAGATCTGAAAGCTTGAATGAGCCTGCTACGCGGCTAAAGATAGCCTCGGCTCTTTGCTCCAGATTGTCCCTGCTCCTTATCTTATTATTCAAAATAGTGATATTTTTCATATATTCACAATACATCATCCTCCTACGCCTTCGCTAACGGCTCGAATTCCACGATGAATGTAGAGCCCTTGCCTTCGCCGGGCGATTCGACGCGGATGGTGCCTTGATGAGCCTCGATCATCTGTTTGGCCACGAATAGTCCCAGGCCCGTGCCCCTGATGTTCGTCTTATTGGCGTTCCCTGCTCGGCTGAATTTCTGGAAGAGGCGCGGCAGGACTTCCGGAGCGATGCCGATGCCCGTGTCTTTGACCTTGAAGACGAACTTGTGTTTGGCTTTGTCGAATGACAACGTGGCCTCGATCTTGCCCGAAGGCGTGTATTTCAATGAATTGTCTATCAGATTGACGATCACCTGCTTCAATTTGTCCCGGTCGGCCGTCATCCAGTAATCCCGGCCTGTCTCTTCGGCCGTGAAGCTGAAGGAGACCGGTGCCTTGCTGATCGTCGGCGCCAATTCCGCCAGCACGTCGTCGATCAGATCCTTGAGATCGATCTTATCGAAGGCGTATTTCATCGTGCCCAATTCGATACGCGTGATGTTCAGATAGTCGTCCACGATCGAGACTAATGTGTTCGTCGAGTCGAATATCCTCCTCACCCCCTCCCGTGCCTCCTTCGGCAACTCTCCCATGTCTCCTTCCAGGAGCAATGACCCGTATCCCTTCATAGCCGTGAGCGGTGCCCGGAGTTGATGCGTGGCGAACGAGACGAACTCCGACTTCTGCCTATCCAATTCCGTCAACCGCACATTCGCCTTCTCCAGATCCGTTGCCAGGAGCTCGATTTTTTCACGTATCTCCACTTCTTTTATCACGGATCTGATTACAAATATACCTAGGACAATCACAATTACCAGCACAAATATATTTAGTATGAATGTTTCAGCGGATGTCGATAGTAACACATTAATTAATAGTGCCGCCCATACAAAGAATATCAGAAGTTCAGTGACGATTACTCTGACATTGAAAAGGTTATGTTTGTAAATAGCTACGGCAATAAATGACGTCATCACCAATGAAGCCGTCGGACCGATCCAAGCTAAATTCGGATTATTGAAAAAGAGAGGTAATATATGATTTGTCGTCAAGCCAATCATTACAGATGCAATACTTCCAGAGATGATGAGTGTATATTGCTTTTTGATAACTGAACTCGGCAGCTTTGACAGATATTGACGTATGAGAAAATAGAATGCAAAAGTGAAATAAACGATCGTATAGAACCCCCATGCGAGCAATCCAGACCCAAAATATATTTGATTTTCTCCCGCTGATTGCACTATGACATTACTGACTATGAAATTTCCGAAAAATGGAGAAGCTATAAATATTATTGCGAAAACCGCCAACAGTATTTTTGTATACCGTCCTATACCTTGTTGTTTCATAGGATAGTTAAGAGAAAAATAGAGAAATGATGCCGGAATTATTCCAGCAAAAACATAGTAGATCTTAGTTGAGATAATCGCAGACGTATCATTTAGAATGCCTCGATAAAAAAACATACCGAGTGCCCAGAGAGCTACGCTAAAGGCAAGTAGTGCAAATGATAATTCTTCTTTTTTTCGCTTACTGCTCGTGTATATGACCGCCGCCAAAATGACATTGAGAAAAAAGGCTACTGCAAGCGCGTAATTTTGTATGTCAAGCCTGAAAGCAATATTCATCATGATGCTATTTAATCGCCCAATTCAGTATAGCGCTATGGGCATATATCTCTTTCGTCTCAGATATCATACTGAATCCCGCTGTCTCCAAATATCTTTTCTGCTCATCAAATTCCAGATATTTATATGACTGTCGACCGAATTCTAGGATAAAGTTATAATAGAACATTCTAGTGATCGGTACAAGGAACAAGGCAATCTCGTAGATCGATCTCCCAATGCCCAATAACTTGATCGAATCTTGAACATGCTTAAAGAATATCCTAAAAGAGCTGAACTTAACGGAGGGATTCGCTAAGACGATGCGGCCATCAGGCTTTAAAACTCGATGGAATTCGCCGACGATCGTTTCCCGGTCGTAAGGAGAGAGCACGTGTAAAGTAAGTACGCATACCACACGGTCAAAATGATCATTAGGAAATGGTAACCGTTGACGTAAATCGGCAATTATCTGTTCCGCCTCGCAATCTTTGCTCTTATGGATTGTCATAGCCGTCTTAGAATTATCTACGGAGATCACTTGCGCTTCGGAGTTCTTTATAGCTATAGAAATAATACCCGTCCCCGATCCGGCATCGAGAACAAGCTGGCCCCGTTCGAACCGACCCGCCTGCATAACTTGTTCGACCATTTCTTTATAGGGTACCGCTTTATTCATAACATCATACACTTTCATATACTTTGCCCAAAAACGATCTCGAAAATTGATTGCCTTATCTTTACGTTTCGTGACTAGCTTAAAATACATTACAAGAAAATATCGACATTTTTCCTTTATCAACCAATCATAAAAAAGCGTCTCTAGCTCATCTACATTCTTTGCACTTGCCGCCTTATCGCGTAAGAACTCAATGTATAGATTAGCTATTCTTATGACGATGCCGCGACCGTTCTTGGCTTTCTTTCTCATCATATGGTCTATGTTCGCGATAGGACCTTTTTCGGAGAGAATATGGCTTGGATCGAGATTTTCAACAGCATCGTTACGACCATCCCATTCAACAAGCCTGCTCTGCGGATTAAGGTTAGAGGTGTTAATGGACAATTTATAATCTGCTGATGGATCACATTTGATCCATCTCCGATCAAGATACGCAAAAGCATATACATGAGTCGAGACGTCACCAATTCTTCTTCGTAAAACCGGAATGACGACAGGTCCTATATAGTCTTGCCCCTTTGTCCTAAGAACACCATATCCTGCAGGTATGTTATTTAATCTTAGTAAGGCAACAACAAGATTTGCTTTGTTAGTGCAAGTTCCCTTTTTTTCCTGAATAGTCTGGGACGCCCTCCGTTGCCATAAACCGACGCGGTATTCAATGTTATCTCGAACCCAATTAAATATCGCCACCGCTTTCTCTTGTTCGGCGGTTAGCCCAGATGTTACATGTAAGGACAAAGACATAATGCTGCTATCGTTGAAATTACAGTATTCTGTCTCTTGTAAATACTCGGCTAGATTATTTTCTGTCATGGATTGATTTAAGTATCTCGCCAGCTATCGCTTCCCTCCCCGTAACTTTCCGCGATCCGCCATCTACGTCGATTATGTAAGCTTCATGGTCTGTGAATTTGGGGTCATAGATATTGGCTACGATTAGATCGGCCTTAGATTGCATCAGGCTATCCATGGCAACCTTCATAAGTTTTTCGGGTGTTATGCCGACTTCCAATTTGAATTTGACCAAAAAAGCTTTCGGCGCGAGCTTTCTTATTCCATCGATTATCTTCTTCGTCGGAACGAGCTCCAAAATAAGTTTTTCAACATTCGACTTGATCTTTCCGTCGTATGGCTTGGCGAGCCTGAAGTCAGAAACGGCTGCAGAATGGATTACCGTGTCGAATTCTTGCTCCGTGAGATTTTTGGTGATGAGCGAATCAAGATCGTCGAAATATTTGAACCTGACTATTTGGAGATTTTCAGAAAATTTGGAGTTTGAGATATCAAGAGAAGGCCCAAGCAATAAAGTCACACGAGCTTCCATCTTCGCGGCAGATTCGGCGATCGTCAACCCGATCTTCCCTTTAAAGATATTTGTGATGACGCGAACGGTATCGATGGGGATCCATGTCGATCCGGCCGTGATTAAAATCCTCTTACCTTTCAGAGAGATATCGTCATTCATCTTATATTGCTGACTCCAAGATCTTTATAATATCGTCGTTCTCGGCGATCTTACCCTTTCCTTCATCGCGGCAAGCGAGCACGCCTGAACGAGGCTCGACGAAGATAAACTTGCTCATTTCCTGCAAGACTTTGATGTTTTTTTGAACAAGCGGATTTTCCCACATATTTGTATTCATAGCCGGCGCAATGACGATCTTCGTTTTCGGAAGGCTGGCTAGAATGACCGTTGTTAACAGATTATCTGCCATCCCAAGAGCGATCTTACTGATAGTGTTAGCAGTCGCCGGAGCGATCACTATTACGTCCGGCCAATGCGCTAACGAAATATGCTCGACTGTGTTTTGGTCTACAGGCCGCCAGAGATCATCGTATACCGGGTGATTGGTCAAAACCTGGAACGTATGCGCACTGACGAATTTTTTAGCATTATCGGTCATAACTACGCGAACTTCGGCTCCCTGGGATATAAGAGCGTTCACGAGAGAACAAGATTTATAAGTTGCGATTCCACCAGTCACGCCAACCAGAACTTTTTTGTTAGTGAATTTCATACCTACAATTATACCATACTGCATGATGTCAGTTTCCAGGCAATTACCTCGTGAGGTGATATACGTGCGGTCGGTGTTATCCACAGCCTATCCCCTTTACTTTTATAACTGAATGTGGCATAACTATACCAGAATGGCACTTTGCTCGTTGACAAGACGATGTGAAGAGTCTCTAACTTAACCGCCTCAATTTCCCGGCCGCCTGTCGCGGCTGACGATTGCGAGGCATGCCTGCCTGACCGGTAGGCGCAACAAAAAGAAAGGAGTCGTATGAACAACACGATTCGTAGTTTAGTTTTGCTTGCGACCCTCGCGGTCGCATGCCCAGTTTTCGGCCAAATTAAGCCGTCGTGGATAGCCCCGGCTTACGTCCTGCCGCCGTCCTTACCGATCGGGGACGAAGATACTATCAGGAATTGGGCAGTTTCCAAGACTAATGGTTTACCGAATCAGTGGTCTGACGTAACGCTTCAGTATTACACCACTAACGGACAGTATGCGTACATACAAAAATCTGCCTACGTAGCCTTTGATACCTACGATGAGTACTCAGAATGGGTAGCAGGTGTGGCTATGCAAATAGCAAGCATGCTCGCGACGAACGACACATGTCCATCCAACACCAATATCGGATTCTGGTGTGACACCTATTACAACACCGCATCGACCGGTTTTCCTCCAGCAAATTTCGTAGGATTATCGGAGGATGGGATGTTCGGACCGATATCGACACTCAGTTCGAACCAGTTTCGTCTTGTTCGACCTAAATATGTCCAGGCAATCGTTCCTGTTCCGCTACTGTCGTACTTCCGTATCGATGTTACAACAAATATCCCATGCTGGTACATCTGGGATAACGGTGTGACAGCATCGACCAATTGGCCTTCATGGTCTGGTGAATGGACAAGACAGGGTTTTGCTTGTTTCAATTCATGGTATTCCTCGGCGAATTACCGCGTACGATCTACCTTATGCGCCGGTGGACAAACGAATGTGTACACCCAGCATGGAGCTATAATCAAGCAAGGGGACATGGCTGTTCCTGTCAGGATCGCACCAACAAAGAACAGCCTAAACGTAAACATGCCCAAAGGTTCCGACGTCTTGGTCGAAACCAGCTTCGATCTTAAACACTGGCAGACATTGACCAACCTGCCATGGTCAATGGGCACAAACTTCACATCGATTGCCATCGATCAGTCCCGTCCAGCGCAATATTTCAGAGCATCAGCTCAATGATTCCTGGACCACTTTCAACGCCCCCTCACACGAGCGGGGCGTTTTATCTTTCCCCTTCGCTGACACTTATAATCCTTAAAAAAGCATCTGTTGTCTGCGTATCGGTTGACACTTGTGATGCGATATGATTTACATATTTAGTACAGGAAATCTCAAATTGATACGACCCTGTAGCGGCACTAGTTGCATCAGTAGCCAAGCTGGAAATTTCTGATAATGCTCCAACCGCAGTTGTATTGAACGATGACCACGCAGAGATACTCCCACTTGGAAGAGGAGTCACTAAACACTTATACCCATTTCCAGATGGAACATCGTACGAAGTTAACGTATTCGCCCAAGCCAATTTGAACGGACTTCCTTGTTTAACTTTAATCGCAGTTGCAGATGTGCTATGAATAAATTGTGAACTCAATGAATCGCCTGGATTAACAGTTGCAGAATTGGGAGCTACGTACAATTGCAATGTATTGCCTGCCACAGGCACCGTCACAGTAATATACACAGTATTCGAATGTGTTTTGCCATCTGAGCGTGTTCCAGTAAAGGTCAGCGGAAGATTGGTAATCGAAGTTTGTGGAGAAGTAGCCGTTATTTGAACCGATTCGGTGCAAGAAACTAAGCTTCCTAAGGTACACGTCGCAGGGCTGAATGTGCCGATAGTGTAACCTGATTGTGTCGACAGACTTGGCGTAATGATTTGACTGGTCGTATCACTTCCACTTCTATTAATGCTCACAACTGCAGTATATGTATAACCATTAGCAGAGTTCAAAGACACATTAGTACCAGTTACGGTAAAATCAGGCCCTCCACCGCAGGTCCCCGTACAACATCCCGGACAATTAACCGGGTTTGAATTGCCTATTACCGCCTTCGGAGCGAAACTGACCCACCCAACCACAGGCCCACCCCAGGCGTATCCACTGAACATACCTTTAGTCACGGAACCATTTGCAACCATCGCCATGGTCACTCCTTGGGTCGATGTACCTTGATAACCGACCGTATTCGGAGACGAATGATTGGTGCCGGAAAGCTCTATCCAACCATCCCAGCCGTCAGTGCGAGGATTCATAGTTGAACAGTTTCCAGGTAGGTTTTGATTTGGATCGTTATTTAAAGTCCCTGCGCAAGCCCTAGCCCAGCCGGTAACGGCTCCCGAAGTTAAATTCACCATGGCGTTCCCGGAACTGCCGGAAGGCGGAGTACGATTAAGACCTCCGAATTGTATCCAGCCGATATTGGAAGACCAGGCGTAACCGCTCATGCGACCGGTGTTCAGGTCGACTTGGACGCCATAGGCCGCGCCACCACCAGCACCGGGATTTAACGAGCTAAAACTGATCCAGCCGATATTGGAAGACCATGCCCAGCCAGTCAAAGGACTGAAACTTGGTGATGGAGACGGCAATGGTGTTGACGACGGTGTTGACGTTGGTGTTGGAACTTGCGCATCTGTTGACCGTGTTGCCAACATAAATACTCCCACGGCACAGACGGCGACGACCGCAAATATAGTTATGTATTTTTTCATGCCCTAATTTTACCTCGAAATCCGCTTATTCACGAGGATAAACTGTGGATAGTTATTCCACCGACCGCGACAGCTTCTTGACTTGGTCCATGACCTCGTTTGCATACGTCTTGAAATCCTCGGCTGACGGCACCGTGTTAAACCTGTCTGCGACATACATTAGCGCTCCATAGCTGACCGACAGCTTGCGGCGGCGGAGAAGGAAATCAACTAGGGACATATGGTAAGCACCGTTCAATTGCACTGGAATTATCGGTGTTTTGGTGACGTATGCCATGTATGCCACGCCGCCTTTGGCAGGTTGGATATTACCGTCTCTGGTGATATGGCCTTCGGGAAAGACGCAGATACTGCCACCGGCTTTGACGATGGCTATATGCTGCTGCAATGATCTTTCGTAATCATGGAGCCCGGCGAAGACAGGATAGGCTCCCCAGGCCTTGAAGAACGTGCCTCCGTAAAAATGCCTCCGCCATCCAGAATTTTCGTAGAATTTCTCCTCGCGGGAAGTATAAAAGATCGGCGAGAATCTCGACCAGAACGGCAATGTCCCGGGAATCAGTATGGGATCCAGTTCGCTGGTATGGTTGCAAGCGAAGATTGCATTTCGACCGATCCCCTTCAGATTCTCCATACCTTTTACTTCAAGATTACCGAAAAAGACTAGGATTAATCTGGTCGGAATCCAGATAAGTTTTTGAAGAATGAGCGGACTTATAAAATACCATTTATTCATTGCAAGTGAGTATTGCTAGTATTATCTCTTAAGCAGGTTTATATAACAATATCCATATTATTGCGCTTTTCGGATCATCAGTCCAAGAGACCAATAATCAATAGATTACTGATATAATGATAATCATGGACGTGACAATATACGCACTCCTCATTTGGATCACAGCTATTCTAATAGCCAGTCTTGATTTGGTCATATTCATAGGAAGCAAGAATCTATCTTCTAGAGTCTTCGGTATTCTTATCCTTATTACAGCTATCTGGGTCGCCTCGCAGGGGTTTTTGGTTTCAACTCCAAACTCTTCAATAGCCGACTGGTTAATAAGATTCCAATCAGCTCTAGGAATCATTATTGCTATTGGTTTCTATCATTTTTCTACAATCTATCCGAATGACAAAAAACCAAATCTCTGGGAAATCAGACTGTCGCTTTTACTTATAGTCGTATTCATATATCTATTTCACTTTACCTCATACCTGAATACAGGCGTTTACGAGATAGGAGGTAATGGTCGTTGGGCTTGGACATTTGGACCTCTACACCTCTTCTTTGATGTCATGTTTAGCTTCCTTTGGATTGTCTCTCTTGCAAAATTGTATCGAACATATAAGACTTCGTCTGGTTTACTTAGATCAAACCTTAAGAATATGTTCTGGGCCTTACTTGTTGGAATAATTCCTCCAACTTTTGCAAACATTATTTTGCCAAGATTTGGCATATATACCTACAATTGGATAGGTCCAATAAGTAGCGCAATCTGGGTATTCATCATCGCCTACTCAATCATCCGTTACCGCCAAATGAATGTGCGCGCGGTCATAACGGAGGTTTCGGCAATTTCCATGACTGCCATATTTTTTATTGATATTTTCATCAATGCGCCATGGGGTGTCTGGGAAGATGCTCTAACCTTCCTAGTATTCTTGATACTGGCGATATATCTGATCCGTGGAACATTGCGCGAAGCGAAGCAACGCGAGCTACTCAACGACCTCAACCTCCATCTCTCCGAGAAAGTTGCCGAACAGACAAAGGAGATCCGCGCGGCTTATGATCTGGAGAAAGAGGCGCGGCGGGAATTGGAGAAGCTCAATGAGGCCAAGAATCAATTCATCATGATCACCCAGCATCATCTGCGCACGCCGGTGACTAGCATCGAGTGGCAGACCGAATCATTACTGGACGGCGAATACGGACCGATCTCTCCGAAGGTCAAGGCGGCCTTGCGGGAATCTCTCACCTCGACTGCCCGCCTGAACCGCATCATAGACGACTTCCTTAATATCACCGCGTTGAAGACCGGACAGAACATCTTGAACCCTTCCCTTCGTAGCCTCAAACCGGCTATCGAACAGATCCTTCGGAACCTCCGGAGCGTGATCGAGCGCAAGCATATCACCGTTACCTATCCACCCGACAACGCCGCTTGGCCGGAATTGACCATCGATTTCGATAAGATGCGCGACATACTGCTCATCATCGTGGAGAATGCCGTCACCTACAACCGCGACGGCGGTTCCATAACCTTCTCTACCAAAGTCGCCGACAACCGATTCATCCTGACCATCGAGAATACCGGCCTCGGCATTACGCCTGAAGAGCTCGGCAAGATTGGCTCCACCCTCTTCTACCGCGGCCAGGACGCCCGCAAGCTGAATGCCGTCGGCATGGGCGTCGGCCTTTCCGTGGCTCGTGCCATCATCAAAGCCCATCATGGCACATTCGAGATCGAGTCTGACGGCAAGGATATGGGGGCGAGGGTAAAGGTGGGGTTGAGGAATTGAGGCGATAGTATCGTATGCTATAGGTAAATTGAATAAAAAATCGCACCCTTGACAATAAGCACCATTTGCTTATTATGTCATCCAGATAGAAACAAACCACTTAATATGAAATCTGAATCTGCAGATCAAAAGCTACTAGCATCCTTGATAAAATCATTCGTAACCCCGGCGCCTGACAAGCAGGTCTTCATGATTGAAGACAAGTCCGGAGGTCAAGAAATAGGCATCTGCGGCCTATTTGAGATCGATACTATGACAAAAGTCGCTCTCGTCAAATTCCTGCCGATCAGACAAAAACTGGGTATGGGGGATCATTATGTCGACGCCATGTCCACAATCAGTGCCCATGCTTTTGGCACGCTTGGACTTGAACGATTATTCATAAACGTTCCCGCAGACAATCTATTTATTACGAGCGTACTCATTCGGTGCGGGGCACAAAAGATTGAGCCTGAATATACTTTTAAAGCTCAGGATTCTGGGCCTTTCGACTCATACGTCGTACGGAAAGTTGATTGGGAAAGCAACGGACATTGATTGAAACCAAAACTTGTGAGCTCAGCGATATATTACCCGAGTCATACAAGTGTATGATTCGGTTTTTTGTTCGATTGTAAATGCATGAGTTACCTTATGCTTAAATATTGTTACTTAACGACAGTTCTTAATGTTCACAAGTCATAATTTTCTAGGGAAAATCGACTCTGGTTTGCTGATTTTCTTCTGATTATAAATTTTTGATATCATTTCTGATGTTTTCGGTAAAAATGGTTCTAAATCTGACGCGATACTTTGTATCCGCTCAACATACGATTGAAGTTTGACTTTTAGCTTATCTGGCTCCAATTGCCACGGTTTATCATCACCAATATCTTTATCAAGAACGGCAATGATTTTCCAAATGCTTTTTAACGCTTCATCCGGTCTAAATTGACCCATATATTTTGTAACTTCTGCTGAGAATTCACAATTCTGTTTATTAGTATTCTCAAAACCTGATGTTTCGCACAACTTTGT
>PMZP01000039.1 GCA_003170325.1 Candidatus Tayloriibacteriota bacterium | reverse complement strand
ACGTCGGGTTCGACTGTGGACATCTTGTCCATGATATTCCTCTTCATCTGAGTCAGACCGAGGCGGATGCGCTGTTCTAGGAGCTCTCCGACATAGCGGACGCGGCGGGAACCGAGGTGATCGATGTCGTCAGCCTGCATATCCGGGGTCACGGAAAGCTTGACGATATGGATAATGGTCGTGACAACGTCATCCAACGACAAAGTGCGGCGTTCGAGCGACTTCTCATCCATAGCCTTAATGAAGCGTTTATTGAAACGGAAGCGACCGACGCGAGAGATGTCGTAGCGGTCCGGCGCAAGAAGCGATTGCACGAAATTGCGGGCATTCTCTGCTGTGGCCAAGTCGCCGTCACGGAGGCGCTTGTGGACCTCTATATATGCGTCATCGGTTGATTTGGCGTGATCTTTGGTGAGCGAAAGCTCGATGACCTTGCGAGAATCGTCGTCGCCTTTGAAAATATCCAAGATCTTCTCATTGGTCGTGGCCCCGAGAATGCGCAGAAGAGAAGTCACCGGGAACTTTCGCTTGCGGTCGATGCGGCAATATATGGTGCCGTCGGCGTCAGTCTCTATCTCCATCCAAACTCCGCGGGCCGGAATGATCTTGGCGCCAAAATAGTTCTTGCCTTTGACTTCATTGGCGGTGAAGAAAATGCCGAATGACCTAGCCAACTGGGGCATGATGATGCGTTCAACACCGTTGATGATGAAAGTTCCATGGTCGGTCATGAGCGGAAAATCGGCCAGGAACATCTCCTGCTCCTTGATGACGTTCAGCGACTTGTTCTTCAGAGTGACCTTGACCTTGATCTGGCCTTCGAAGTTCATCTTGTTGTTCTTGGCGAAATGCTCGTCGTATTTCGGACGGACCAGCTCCAAGCCGCCAATCGAGAGATCGAATTTCTTTCCGGCATAGTCGGAAATCGGCGAGAACTCCTTGAGGAGATTGGCGAAGCCGTGCTCCATGAGCCAGGCGAAAGAGGTTAGCTGGGACTCAACCAGATGTGGCATCTCTGTCAATGGAGCTTGGTATCTGGAAAAATATTTCTTCGGGCGAGATGTGGTTGAGATAGGCATGGAGTTAAATGATTAATGGATAATGATAAATGATAAATGGATCACTATTCTTGAAAACACAAGCCACTCTGTAAACGCAAAAGTCGCCCTCATGGACGAGAACGGGCCGTTGATTAGCGGTAATTATTCACGGGTGGGATCAATTTGAGCCATTTAATCCCTCGCCTAATAGCAGAACACAATCTGCGAAGTTAGAGCAACCCTAGCAAATAGGGCTTTTATTGTCAAGTGGACAACTATTTCTTTGTAATCGCAGCAATGATCTCTTTTCTGTTTTTCTCAAACTTCATGTCCATTTCCTTCCCAAAAGCAACAAAGCTATTATCGATATACTCATTCATCTTTTCAAATCCCATATCAACAAATGATTTGAGATTATCGATCTTCGCATCCACAATATCGAATCGCCTATCGACTTTATAGAACTGCTCCTCGGTTTTCGTTTCAACCTCCTTAAATTCGACCTTCGTAACGTAACCGCCCTGTAGTGGTGATATTGTCATAGTATTCATATCAAAAATGATTAGCTATTAATTAGAAATTAGATGTGGAGGTATTTTATCAAAATGAAAACCACCCGCGCAACTTACGGAGCCCGAAAATTTGTGTCATTATCTCTCCTTTCTATTCGTCTTCCATTCATCCATCTTCGCGTGGTGACCGCTTAGGAGGATCTTCGGCACTCGGAGCTTTTTCCCTTTATAAGTAATGACTTCAGGTCTGGTGTAAACATCAGGGCTTGCCACGCGTAGTTCTTCAATAGATGAATCGTGACCAAGAACACCTGGAATTCTCCGAGTTATCGAGTCGATTACGATCATGGCCGGCAATTCGCCGCCGGTTAGGACATAAGGACCTGCTGAAATATCGGTCATTGGGAATGCTTTCTTCACCCGAGCGTCGATGCCTTCGTAACGTCCGCAGACCAATACAATATCTGTGAATTTCTTAAAAGATTCGGCGATCTGATTCGAGAACTGCTTCCCTGCTGGTGAAAAAAAGATGATTTTAATTTTGCGCTTTCTGACCACCTGCTTCCTGCTCCCTACTTCCTGCTTCTTCCCAATAGCCTTCTCTATCGCCTTTATGACCGGCATCGCCTCCATAACCATTCCCGGTCCACCACCATAAGGCCTGTTATCTACTCGTCTTTCCGCGTATGTCTTGGCTTTCTTTCCGTTCTTTGCCACGGCAAAATCGCGAGGATTGTAATGCTTCACGGCGATCAATTTCCGTTCCTGCGCACGTTTAACTATCGAGGCGTTAAGATACGACTCGAATGATTCGGGAAATAGGCTGATTATGTGAAATGTAATCATATTTGAATAAAAAATCCGTGGTTTGACTGTACCACGGATTTTTTAAATTGTAAATCTTTATTCCTATCCCAACTTGAGATCCGCCATGGCTTCGTCGACGGTCTTGGAATTCGGCGTGGAAAGCGGGACGGCTTGGGCCTGCTCGGCTTGTTCTGCCTCGGCCATACGCTCCGGAGACTTAAGACCGCCGATCGGCTCGTTGATCTTGAGGTTGACGCGGGAATTGTTCTTCATGCCGACGACGCGGAGAAGAGTGCGGATGGCCTTGGCGGTATTGCCTTGGCGGCCGATGATCTTGCCCATATCAGCTGCGCCGACGTCGAGGTTGAGCAATACACCCATCTCGTCGACAGTTCGCGAGGTCTTGACCTGGTCCGGATTGTCTACTAAAGCCTTGATAACGTAATCGAGGAACTCCTGATCTTTCTGCATATTCGTAAGAGATTAATTCGTAATTCGTACAGTCGGAGCTGTACTGCCGTTAGTATATCAATACCCTCAAAAAGCGCAAAGGCTTATTTGGCTGCCGGGACCTTTTCTGAATCGGTTGATTCCGGCGTTGTAGCGGCTTTTTCAGCAACTTCTTCCTTCTTCTCGGCAACTACCTCTTTCTTTTCGGCGGCTTTCTCGGCAACAGCTTCCTTCTTCTGCACGGTCCTCTTTGGCAAAGCGTTCAATTTCTTTCCTTCGATGACTTTTTGGGATATGAGGAAATTGTGCAGAGTCAGAGAAAGCTTTGCGCCGTTCGCCATGAACTTTTTAATCTCCGGCAAGTCGAGCTGTTTCACCGCGTCATTCTTGAGGCGCGTGTCATACCAGCCAAGATTCTTCAAATACTTGCCGCTCTTCGGCCCGTTCTTGGAGTCGG
This sequence comes from Candidatus Tayloriibacteriota bacterium, assembly GCA_003170325.1. Taxonomy (GTDB): domain Bacteria; phylum Patescibacteriota; class Minisyncoccia; order Phycocordibacterales; family PALSA-1337; genus C7867-002. The sequence goes on along the minus strand of PMZP01000039.1, from coordinate 568 downwards.
TCAAAACCACCCGAAAAGTCGGTTCGTGCTTGCGTCCGGTGCGCTGTAAGCGAATCATTAACATGTGGGAGTACATTAACAGAACAGTTGAGAAAACGCAAATCGGCTATAAAAAAGCCTAGCTAAGCCAGGCGGAGAATGACAGGCTATGGCCTTTCATTACATATGCTCAATCAAATCTAAACGTCCATCATTTTCCCGACTGCCGCCACGAGACCCAGAGCAGCCGCCCTAGCTCTGCTACGCACCTCGCTCAATCTTTGAGGTTGTAGAGTTATCGGGTTTCTCACCATTGGGTCTCCCCGACCTTCTGGGTCAGAGATGTGAAATTCCAGCGGCCGACCGTTTTGCGAATTTACCAAACAACGAGTCTTAAGAACTAAAACTTTTGGATTATTGATGTCTTTTCTTCGTTTCATAATGTTCAATACTGTCTATAATCAGGCTAGCATCATGGTGAGCGCAAATCAACTAATGACCTAGTTGACGCTCCGACTGATGTTGACGAGCCGGTGAGCGGACCTCAGTTGCTTGAATTTTTTTATTCACACAAATTGATTTGCATGAT
>PMZP01000069.1 GCA_003170325.1 Candidatus Tayloriibacteriota bacterium | reverse complement strand
CCCGGCGTTGTTTCCGGATTGCCGAACATGACGCCTATCTGCATGCGGATCTGATTGATGAAAATGACGATGGTCTTTGACTTGGCCACGATGGCCGTCAGCTTGCGGAGTGCCTGCGACATGAGACGTGCTTGGGTGCCGATGTGGTGAGCGCCCATATCGCCTTCGATCTCTGCCTTCGGAGTCAATGCGGCCACCGAGTCGATGACGACCACATCCATCTTGCCCGTACGAATGAGACTCTCGACGATTTCCAATGCCTGTTCGCCTGTGTCCGGTTGAGAGATGAGCAAGTCGTCGATCTTTACTCCCAAACGCTTGGCGTATTCAGGATCCATGGCGTGTTCGGCGTCTATGTATGCGCAAATCCCGCCGAGCTTTTGGGCTTCAGCTACCACGTGTAGTGCTAGGGTAGTCTTACCGGATGATTCCGGGCCGAATATCTCGATGATGCGGCCACGTGGCATGCCGCCGATGCCCAGTGCCCAGTCCAGTCCGAGCGAGCCTGTCGGGATGGCGTTGACGTTGACTCTGGGTTTCTCGCCCAGCTTCATTATAGAATCCTCACCGAACTTGGTGCGGATGGCATCCAAGGCGTCGCGGATCCCGGCTTGTCCGGCCGCTTGCCGGTCGAAGATCTTCTTGGCGGTGTCGGTGACTTTCTTTGCCGCCTCGGTCGCGCTTACTGATGGCGATTTTTCCATCGATGACGTTTTTTCCGTTAATGGCGAATGTGCTTCAGTGGCAGGCGTCTTATTAGGGCTTGTCTCATTTTCAGTCTTCAATTTTGGGCTTTTAATTTTAGCTATTGGCATATGTTTTTTTGTTAGGGATTACAAAAGACCTTCCTTTCTTCGGCAGGCTTGAAGTTGTGGAAGGAACGTAATAAATACAGGCGTACGGTAATGATACCACTTTATAGAAAGATGCAATAGGGAAGTTGATGAACTACTGTGTGGCGCCTACGATTTGGAGCTCTTTCTCCGTCTTTCTGCCGAATTGGTCGCCGGCCGACAGCGTCAATATATTCAGGCCAGGGAATACGATTAAAATCTCCTTAAAATTTCCTTGCTGGTCTACTGAAACCGAGTTTCCATTCAAGTACAAGCTATTTACACGTAAGGCTCGTCCGTGAATGACGACCGTCGAAGCGCTTATGGAAGCACCATTCGCCGGTTCAATAACTTCGATCTGCGGTCCGCGTGCATAATTCAATGAACGCCAGATAGCATAGGCGATGATGATCAAGGCTACGATCCCAATGCCGGCGTATCGGATGATGCGGAGAGTGCTGGTGCGAGTCAATTCCATACGGCTAAGTATATGCAAATGGGCAAAAAAGAAAAGCTTCGGGCGCGCTACACCATTTCCGAATTGTTCAACACTTCAATCGTTGGATTTGTACTCTCTTGTTCCATCCCCGCCCCAACTCCGATCACTTCTCTCGGCTTCGAACCATTGGCCGGACCGATTACGCCGTGTTCTTCCAGCAAGTCCATGAGCTTTGCTGCACGGGAATACCCCACGCCCAATTTCCTTTGAATATATGAAGTCGAAGCTTTGCCAGCTGACGTGACCTCTTCACGAGCCGCTTCATAGAGCTCGTCCTCTTCTTCCAGTGAATCATCGCCTGTCATGGCATCGAAGGCGGCCGTGGCTCCGGCTTCGGTCGGCGTCAGGTTGATATCTTTCATGATCAGGTCGCGATATTGATCGGCCAGGAATTTGACCACTCGTTTGACTTCGGATTCGGAGATGAAAGCAGATTGCAAGCGTACCGGCTTGGACATCTCGCCGCCTAGGTACAGCATGTCTCCGGCTCCCAGCAGTTTTTCGGCGCCCATCTGATCGAGGATAGTCCGTGAATCGATCTGCGATGCCACTTGCAAGGCGATGCGCGAAGGGATGTTGGCTTTGATGAGACCGGTGATGACATTGACGCTCGGCCTTTGGGTAGAGATGACCAGATGAATGCCGACTGCTCGGCTCATCTGGGCCAGCCTGACTACCGCCGATTCCAATTCCCTCGGATATGTCTGCATGATGTCTGCCAGCTCGTCGATAACGATGACTATGAAAGGCATTGTCTCGGGAAGTTTAGCTGTTGCGGCTTGAAGCTCGGCGTCTTTCGATTCGTCGTGTCCGGATCCAAGTTTCTTGCTATATGTAGCCAGTGCCGGCGCCAGCACCGTCTTATGATACGAATCGATATCCCGTGAGGCATTCTTTTCCAATACGTCATACCTTCGGCTCATCTCTTTGGCCGCCCACTTCAGAGCCAGAATGGCTTTCTTCGGATCGGTGATGACCGGCGTCAGCAAGTGCGGGATCTTGTTATATAGAGTCAGCTCCACGCGCTTGGGGTCGATCATGATGAGCTTCAGATTTTCCGGCGAGTTACGGTACAAAAGGGAAGTGACTAGGGCGTGGATGGTCACCGACTTACCAGAGCCAGTGGCACCGGCTATGAGCATGTGCGGAGCTTTACTCAAATTGGCAAAATGGGCGATACCGGTGATGTCCTTACCGAGCGACATGAGCAATGGCTTCTCTGATTCCTGGAAATCAGGAGACGAGAGGAGCGTGGCCAGACCGACGGTGGTCTTGGCGGTATTCGGCACTTCTATACCGACTAGCGATTTGCCGGGGATCGGTGCTTCGATGCGGATGGGATGAGCCGCCAAAGCCAGCGAGAGGTCGTTATTTAGAGCGACGATGCGCGAGAGCTTGACCCCTTCGGCCGGCTTCAAGGCATAGCGGGTGACCGACGGTCCGATGGAGATCTCGTCCATCTCTACGGTGATGCCGAAGTTCTGTAGTGTGCGCTTGATAATATTGGCGTTGGCTTTGATGTCGCCGGTCTCCGGTTTGCCACGGTCTTTCTCGAGTAGTGTGAGCGGCGGGGGAGTGAATGGTTGGAGATGCGGTACGACCACCGAAGTCGCAAAAGCTTCCTCTTCATCTTCACTGAAATCAAGGCCATTTTTTCCACTCCTCTTCCCGCTTCCTTCACTCTGCTTCTTTTGCAGTGCTTCCGCTCGTGCTTTGGCCGCCGCCGCTTCCGCCTCGCGCGCCGTCAGTTCTCCGCCGGCTTTGGCCTTAGCCACTGCCTGCGCGATGAAGGCCTCTTCATCCTCATCTATTTCAGAGGATCCTTTGAGACCATTTTTGCTTTTAGCCGCCAGCTCCAATCTCTTGGCTTTTCGCTCTTCCTTCCATTCTCTTAGGTCCGCGAAGTTGAAGTAGAGATTGAACGTCATGATGATCGAAACTATTATCAAGGCGACAAACAGTATCGTAGTAGCCGGATAGGCGATCAGCTTGATGAAAGGGTATGCGACCAGGCGCCCGACCGAACCACCGGCATCGGAGTAGATCACTTGGATGAGTCCCAAGCCGGAGAATAGGAACAAGAGGGAACCTACTATCTTTGATAGCTCCACCTTCTTTTTCAATCCTTGCAGGAATGAGATGCCGAGCATGGCGAACATGATGGGGATGAGGTAGTAGCCGATGCCGAATAGCCTCGTGAATAGATTGAATCCGAAGTCTCCCACCGGTCCGGCCACGTCGCTGCCGTCGCTCTTATGGAATGCCGCCAAGAGCGTCAGGATGGTGACTAGGAATGAGAATATCGACAGGATCACTTGTACCGTCTCATCGCGCATCTCGTCCCAGAATCGTATCTTCTTTCCCAGATCGCGTTCTATCTTTTTTGCCATGATGGTTAATAATACCATATTGTGATTTTGCCAGCTTGCACATGGATGGATTTTGACTATAATGGACATATCAAAGACATAGAAAATAGGCCGAACTGTAAAGGACATGCAAGTTAGTCCGTAAAGGACAGTCGAATACCTCATCATGGACAATAAAGAACCAAACAACCAAGCCTCTTTCAATAACCCATTGAACTGGAAAACACTGGGTTTCTTCTCTGCGGAGGAGTATCTATTGTACATATTCAAAAAGACAGAAAAGATCACTGCCGCCCTTTACTTGGTCTCGGGTCTTCTCAAGGACGACGAGCCGATCAAGTGGGAATTACGTGATCGTGGCATAGACCTCTTGTCTTCGTCCTTTACGGCCTCCAGTTCTATGCCCGGCGATAAGAACATCGTCATCCAGTCGCTTTTCATTGCCGCCTTGGAGACTCTTTCATTGTTGAATGTAGCTCGGATATCCAACCTCATTTCCGAGATGAACCACCGTCTCTTGGTGCGTGAGATAGACAACATCGTCGGCATGTTGCGAGACCGCTTGGCCATGAGCGCCGAGAAAGCCGGCTATGTCCTTTCCGAGTCCTTTTTCAAGACGCCGGATCTCTTCGTCAGCGGATTCAAATCAGATAGCCGCAATACCCGGAGCCCGGAGCCCGGAGCTGGTAGCCAAGGACATGGCCAGGAAGAGCGGTTTACTAAAGGACAGGGCGGTTTGCAACAGAAGAAAACGACTCGTCGGGAGACTATCCTGAATGTCCTTAAAACCCAATCCGACTTGACCATCAAAGACTTCGCCAAAGTCATCAAGGACTGCAGTCAGAAGACCATTCAGCGCGAATTGTTGGAATTGGTCGAAAAGGGCCTAGTCAAAAAGGACGGGGAGCGCCGTTGGAGCAGATATTCATTGAAATGACGTGTTATAGCGCCCGCTTGGCGAAGGACTTTCGGCGACTGTGAAGCACGAAGACGAAACGTCCGGAGCCAAAAGGGCGAAATGAGGTATTCGGCACCTTTCCTTGACTTTCAGCCGTATTTAACCTATATTAACAGCAGTTGACAGGAAACTTATCCACATGGCTCTTTTTGCAGTTGCAACGGGTTATAGGCTATAATGGCTTGCAACGAGTGTGTGATTTCCG
>PMZP01000045.1 GCA_003170325.1 Candidatus Tayloriibacteriota bacterium | reverse complement strand
CCTGCGGAACTCGCTTCGCGAAACCGTAAAGCTCCGACAGTGCAGTCCACAGACGGGCTACCGTCGGATCTAACGGTTTCTGCTCGCTCAGACAGTCCTCGGACTCTCGAAAACTCTGTATCATCCGATATATCAAAACCTTATACTTACCGCATCCGATTCGGACTAGTAACGATAAAAAACTTCGGGCAAGGAGTGTCAACAGCGATCATCGACGAGAGAAAGAAAGGTGGGAAATACAAATCGTTGGCAGACTTCCTGGACCGGGTGAAGGACAGGAACCTGAACAAGAAATCTCTGGAATCGCTCATCAAAGCCGGCGCCATGGATTGCTTCGGTGAAGATCGCGGAGTCATGATGGCCAATATCGAACTGATGCTGGAATATAATAAGGAGAGCGAAAAGAATCACGCAGATCAAGATTCCCTTTTCGGCATGATGGCGGACCATTCCAGCGTGCCTGTTCTGCGCTTGAACTCGGCCCCGAACGCCGATATGCGCGATAAGCTGGCCTGGGAAAAAGAATTGCTCGGCTTGTATGTTTCGGGTCACCCATTAGAGCGATACCGCGATATGATCATGAAAAAGGACGTGGACATCAAGCGCGCCAAGGAGAATGGCAAGGACGGCTCCTCGGTCATCTTCGCCGCCATTGTGAATGAAGTCCGCATCGTACAGACTAAAGCTAACGAAACCATGGCCTTCATCACTATCGCCGACTTTTCCGGCTCCGCCGAGGCCGTCGTCTTCCCGCGCGTTTACCGCGAATTCCGCGAGCTCATCCAAGCTGACAAGTGCCTAGCAATAAAAGCGACTATAAACACGCGAAATGGCGAGAGAGGATTCGCTATCGAGAGGGTGAAGGGGTTGTGAGGAAAGAAAATAGCCGCGCCCATTTTCAGAACGCGGCCGGATTGCGGTGCATGATTCCGCGCGAGCTAAGGGCTCATGTTGATCTTCGCGCCGCAAAAGTTTTCTCGGCATGAATCTTCTCATACGCTGACCATATGGCCAGCAACCAACCTAACTCACGCCGAGAAAATGTAGGTGCAGGATAGACGCCGACACGCGAAGCTCTTAGAGCGACGCACCAGACGTATCATCCTGCACCAAATCTCAAAGAACAAATAGCAGAGGGGAAACTCGATGTGCCTTCTCAATAACTCTAAGTTAAGAGAAAATTATCCATTCTTCCCCTCTTTCCGACACTGAAGTCGTCTTGCTTCAATTCCGGAAAAAGGGGGCGAGAGAATTTCTCCTCTCGCCTGTGTGATACTTGTATTGTCGCTTCAATTAAGAAGCAGCCGTATTTTCATCACACGAATGTGGCAGTGACATTCTCGCTGCTTTCAGCACGTGATACATCGCCACACCTTGCGCCGCCTAAGCTCACTCCTTCGAGCTCGATTCGACGGCAGATCTTTCCAACTTCCACCATTCGCCATGGAGCCACTCGGCGAAACGGGTCAGCGTCCGCCAGATGGCCATCTTGTGAATGTGCCCGTTGGTGTAACGCTTGACCTTCTTCTCCTTGCCGTCGACCTTGACGATCACGGGGACCGGCTCCGGATGTTTATCTCGCATGCGCGCCTTGGTATCGATCAGGTACTTGCTCCAACGGGTCTTGCCGCCCTGACGATTGAACTGGTCGGCGAGGAGATAGAAGGCCTGACGGCCGTTCTCCTCGTCCCAATTCCCACACTCTCCATTGCGATGCCGTGGGAATTGCTTCTCGGGCGGCAACGGATTGCCACTCTTGTCTTTCTGCCGGACATGAAGGCCGTTGTAGGCCACGAACTGCGAAGCTTTCTTGAAACGTCGGATGTCCACAACGGCGTAAACAAGGCGTGCGGCAATACGGGGACCTAACCCTGGAATGTCCGCGAATACCTTCTGATAGACGTCGAGTGCTTCCACAGCTCCAATGAGCTTCTTCAAACGAACTGACTCTTCAGCTTCGAGCGCCACTAGGACGGCGTCGGTAGCCTTGCGTTTCTTGAACTCCTTCTCGATCGAGCCCTCGGGGAAGCCACCGGCTTCACTACAGAAGGTGTCGCCGATATGGTGCTGAAAAAGTCGCTGGTCGCAGGCGATCCGCGCTTTCATGGCGTCCTTCCATTCACGGTACACATTGCGCAGGCGGATAATGCCGAGATCACGAACGCGCGTGGCGTAGAAATCGCCTCGACATTCTTCGACCAAATGAGCCAGAAGCATCGGGTCGTCGTCTTTCGACGCCGCTCCGCGATGATCCTTGAGCTTGAATGGCGGGATGCGCATTACCGAACCGTTCATTTCCGAGAGTTTGCGACTCAAGGCATAGGCGAAGTAATCGCCGGAACCACCGAGTGTCATCACCACGATGTCGTATCGTTGCAAGCCGATCCAGTCCGTCGGAACCTTTTCGGCCACTTCAACGAGGGTCACTGTATCCGGTGCTCCCTTCTTGTTTTTCTTGGTATCATGGCGGCACTGCGAGGGGTGACGTTTGGTGAGAACGTCCTCGTCCTTGGCGGCACGGAAGATGACTTGGTGCTCGATCATACCGGAGATGTCTTCATCCGATGCGACTGCACGCCACTTCACGGCACACTGGCCATTCAGGAAGTCCAGCTCGCTCTGCTCGGTTTCGAGCTTGAAGCGTTGAACATCGGTACTTCCAGCCTCTCTGATGGCTATCAAAGTCGGCCGAGCCTCCTGGTCCTTCTTCCGCTTGACGCGGTGCGAGATACCGATGATGCGGCCCTGACCCGGACTCCAATCAGAGGACTCCGCGGCATTGATCAGATTCAGCAGCTGCTTAGGACCCGCTGCTTGAACCATTTCCTTTATCTCTCCTGTGGATTTCACTTCTGCTTGGTCTTTGTTTGTCTTCACTATCTGTACCTTTCTATTTTAGGACTAGGCGTCCTGGTTTTTGTTTGCTTCGCTTCAACAAACGTCGGAGCGAAATTTGGGAATGCAAGCAATCAATCTCTCACTATCGAGAAGCGTCAGATTCGCATTCCCTCCTCTTTTCAGAGGAAATCGTGGTATGAGCAGAATCCGAATCGCCTCAATCGAAGAGACACATCGTGCAACGCTCATACCATCCGCTTTCGCGGAAATTTAGCGGGCAAGTATGTCATCTCTTCAAGAGAAGAAACTAACCCCACGCCCGCAACGGCTTTCGCCGAAATCTCGGCACGCAATTTGAGATTCTGGTCGATAGAACCAAACTTCATTCTCGCGCGCCTCCGTCTTACGACGGAAAGGATAGGGAGGAATTAATCTGGACTCAAATTGCTTCGAATCTGTAGCTTCTCCTCCCATCCAGACCAAGGTCGATCCTGTGGTAACTGGAAATTTTATTGTAAAGAGCACTGTGGCATTTCTTTAGTCTCCTCCCAAGAGGAAGCTGAAACTTCGCCACAGAGAGAAATCATTTCTGACCCTCTCCACGGAATTCAACTAAATTCAATTCCATGAAGAGGGGGTGATGTACTGTATTTTACGCTTGTCGGTAATTTAACTTACACATCACCCTTCCGCCGAGAAACAGGTAACAATGAGATCGCGATTTGCACGTGACTCTTCACCTGTTTTTCAGACGGAAATTTAGAAGAAGCAAAGCCATTTACACACCAGTTAGGTGTATCGGTCCTATCGCTTCTCCAAGGCTTTTGCCTAAATTTCGCGGCAAAGAAGCGAGATCGCCTTAATTGGCAGGTGCATACTCTTGCCGCGGTCCCTCGCTTTCGATCGGGACGAAATTTCGTGGTGTATTGCTCTTCACGCTCGTGAGCATGCTATAACTCACACCACGTGTCCGTAAAGCGGACAAAAATCAAAGGACGGCGCAGAGCAACTCAATTCTCAAGGTTAAAATACAACCTTAGCGATTATCACGCTCTGCACCGAAATCTAAAATTACCCTAGCATTTATTATGTTATATGTCAATTTGACGCTCGTCACTTCCAATGCTAATGTATTTCCGAACAACAGAACACAACAATCACATTGATCGGGTATTATTTATGACTGGAACTATAACGAAACCGATAGACACGGCTCGTGGCCGTCACCTCCAAGATCTTCTGAACAACAACCAAAACTTGTTCTTCGATGAACACATCTTTGCCGCCGCCTGCAAAGATCTGGGTCAATCTTCAGAGGCGGAAATCTGGTCGCGGAACGTACCGCCTTACGTGACAGGAGAAGACATGATCTTGGCCGTTCCCGAGGAAATGAGGGAACAATTCCTGGTACTCTACATCTACCATTTCAACCGACATTTGGTAGTCTGAGGAGTCGAGCAAACTTCCATGTCATTTCCGTGAACGCGTAGCACCGAGCTACGCGGATTTTTTTCAAAATTTCTTTACGCTCCCATCATTTCACAGTGTAAACATTGTCATTCTGCGTGTGCTGACGAACCAACTTTCCTTCATGCACGAGTTCCGTGAGATACCTCGTGGCAGTGGCCTGCGAAACTTCGAGGTGCAAACGTACGTCGGTGCGGTCGATAGTCCCCTTCTTTCGAGCCAGCTCCATGACTTTATCAAGGTTGGTTTGCATGTGAATACGGTGGGAAGCCCAAGCTTTGGGACCGAGGACGGTTTTCAGATAATTGATCTCTTCCGTGGAATGGGGGTTCCAAGTTGGCTGGATTTGCGGCGCTACTTGCGGCACTGATGGAGGTACAACCGAAATTGGTATAGACTCGGATTGTTGAACAATCGGTATTGGTTCAGGTTTTGTCGGCAAAGCCGGATCACTTATCGGAGCCAGAATAGGTGTAGACTCGCTTGCGTCGGATGAAGAGGCTTGAGCGGTCGGCACTGATGCATCTGGCACGTTTGAAGCGATCGGCATGGACTCAATTTGACCAACCGGTTCAATCGGCGCTTCAGGGGCAGGTTCGGTTTGAATGGGAGCTTCCGATGGTGNNTGCGGCTGATTGGGATATATCTTCGTCGGGCATGGGGATATTGTAGCAAAGTTTCTACGATATATTACATTAACTTCTTAACTTCATTTCTTACTTTTGGACTGGCTTTTATGCCAGCGATGATCTTATTCGTGATCGACGTCGGTAATTTTGGATAATTCATTGAACCGCTTTCTTCAACCTTTTTGACCAATTCATCGAGTGAATATTCGTACACATCGTTGCAATTGAAGGCAGTTTCCTTTGAGAAGACCGCGAATTCAGCTGGGGTCACCGTTACGACCGTTTCAGCATTTAAGCCGGTACGCTTAATGTATTCGATCTTCTTAGCGACCTGTGTCGTAGACGTCACCAGGATGATCACTGAATCAGTCTTTGGATTTGCGTTCACAACTACAAAATACCTATTCTTAGGCATTTCAGCTTTCGGGTCTTGGCCGAGAAAGGAAAAATTGACGACAACGCCTTGTTCAATACAAATAGGAAGTCTTACATCGATCGGGATATCCATTGGCCATGATCGATTAGGCTAGTATATGCTCGACTTCGCGCGATTCCTCAAATTGGTCTTTAGAAAGCGCTAGAGTACGAGGATCCTGGGCAAAGATTGTATCCTGTTTTCCGCCAGTCGAGAAGAAATCATCATAGTCCATCGGAACACGCTTCTTCCCTGACCTTAATGTACGCTCATGCTTGGACCATTCAGGATATTCGTGAGTAAGTTTGGCCAGCTCGAATTGATCTCTATCTGCAAAAACTTCATATACGGCATCAAGACATTTCAGGTCGGTTTCCGAAAACACGTTCTTGTCCGGCACCTTCAAGGAATCGATGATCTTTTTATCATCACTCGTACGTATATACTTCCTAGCGTAACTTGAAATCACGTCTGGAAGACCTTCTTCGAGATCTGCGGACCTTTTGATACGGGAACCGACCGGGCCAAGCTTCATGGCAAAATACATATCGCCAACGATCGGCCTTCCATACTTACGGAGGTGCAGACGGTCAGCGAAATATATGAGCTTTATAGCCTTCATCTTGTTGATGCTGCCGCCTTTCTTGGACGCCAAAAGATTGAGCGCTTGCACGGCTTTTCTGTAGCTGGTCAGGGTTGAGGTATTCATTGATAGCATTCTACCACTTTTTCCGCCAAATCTGCTATCATATTCAACATGAATCCAACCGACCAGAACCTCGCCTCAAAACGCCACACTCTGGCGCATTTACTGGCGGCCGCGGTCATTGAGCTTCATCCTGAAGCTCAACCGACGATCGGACCGGCCATAGATAACGGCTTCTATTACGACTTTGAATTCCCCGAAGACAAGCGGCCGACGGACAGCGATCTGAAAGATATCGAGAAACGGATGCGCAAACTATTGCCGTCCTGGAAGGAAATGGCTGGCAAGGAAGTCACGGAGAAAGAGGCTCGCGACTTATTCACGGGCAATCCTTACAAACTCGAGTTAATCGACGAAATTCTGGCCAAGAAGGAACCGATCACGATTTACACTGCTGGACACTTCACGGACCTCTGCCGCGGCGGACACATGGAATCACCGGCGAAGGAGATCGCCGCCGACTCATTCAAACTCTCGCGTCTGGCCGGCGCATACTGGCGCGGCGATGAGAAGAATAAGCAATTGACGCGCATCTACGGTTTGGCTTTCAATACGGCAGGCGAATTGAAGGCTTATGAAGACATGATGAAAGAAGCCGAGAAGCGGGATCACCGCAAGATCGGCAAAGAGATGGACATATTCGAATTCGATGATGATGTGGGGCCGGGATTGCCATTGTGGCTGCCGAATGGCGGAGCCATGATAGAGGAGATCGAGAAGCTGGCTAAGGAAACGGAGTTCCAGATGAATTACGTGCGGGTGCGATCGCCTCACATCGCCAAGGATTCACTATATCTCACGAGCGGACATCTGCCCTACTATGAAGATTCGATGTTCCCACCGATGGAATACGAGGGTGGCAAATATTATCTGAAGGCCATGAATTGTCCGCACCACCACAAGATATTCGCCTCGAGGCCGCATTCGTATCGCGACCTGCCATTGCGCTTGGCCGAATACGGCACCAATTACCGCCACGAAAAATCCGGGGAATTGTTCGGCCTGATGCGCGTGCGAATGCTTTCCATGAATGACGCGCACATCTATTGCACCGAGGAGCAATTCTCGGACGAATTCAAGGCCGTGAACGATATGTACATCCGTTACTTCAAGATCTTCGGCGTAGAAAAATACATCATGCGCTTTTCCACACACGATCCGAAGCGGCTGGGCGAGAAATACGTGAACGAGCCGGAGCTATGGAAGAAGACCGAGGACATGGTGCGTAAGGTTTTGGTTGATTCAAAGATACCGTTTGTGGAAGTTCCCAATGAAGCGGCCTTCTATGGCCCGAAGATAGACGTGCAGGTCTGGAGTGCCATCGGCCGCGAATTCACGTTGGCCACCAATCAAGTGGACTTCTCTGTGCCGAAAAGATTCGGGCTGGTATACACGGACAAGGATGGCATAGACAAGACTCCGCTCTGCATCCATCGCGCGCCTCTCGGCACTCATGAGCGCTTCATAGGATTCCTGATCGAACACTACGGAGGCAACTTCCCTCTCTGGCTGGCACCTGTCCAGGTAAAGATCATTCCAGTCGGAGACGCTCATTTGGAGACGGCCAGAAAAGTCCACGAATCATTGCGCGGCGTTTTCATTCGCTCGGAACTGGACGACTCCAATCACGGCTTCGGCAAGAAGGTCAGGAACGCCAAGAGTATGCGCATCCCTTATTTCATCATTATCGGCGACAAGGATATGGCAGCCGGCAAAGTCACCCTGGAGAGCCGTGATCTGGCGACAAAGACCGGACAGGGGCAAGGACAGGGACAGGTCGGACAATTGAGCGTAGAAGAAGTCCTTGCGAAATTGGCTGGGGAAATCAAAGAAAGGAAGGCGTAGGTCATGGCCGACTGGTCTAATCGTACTTTTTGACGCGGTTGTGGTGTTGATTGAAGTGGTTGCGTCTGTTGGCGTGATTGTGTCGGTTGGCGTGGTTGAGATAATTGTGTCGCCGACGTGGCAAGTCTATTCCAATTCGCTCCACTACAGTTGAGTGTAGTCACACCGAAACGCAACTGCCACTACAGTCAACTGTAGTGCCGGAAATCTGGACAACTACCACCAGCTTAAAACCGGAATTGTCCCGCGGATGAGACAAAAAAAACCGGCACTCTGGGTGACGGCGGAGTTAGATGATCGCTGAGGTTTCGACAGTGTATCCAGTACGTATCAGCACGCGAGATTTGTGCATACACAGGATCGTTCATTTTCGTTTCCTAAAAACATTCCTCTTGGACTTTTCGAATATCCTAGTCACTTTTTTGACGAGGGAGTTCGTGATAGTGAGATCCCTTCTTATCTGCGTCGCNNCAAAGAACTTACCGAGTCACTTCTTGAGCATCGCATCGCCATTCATGATGGCAAAAACTTGCTCTTGAAGGCCGGCGTGAGCGAACTCGACCAGCTCCTGGCTAATGGCGCGACTGCCGTTGCGGTAGAGCTCCAATGAAAGGGCTGTGCCGATGACCGCGATCTGGTACCTCTGGAGCGCGCCGTCGGCATCCTCGCACTTCGCCCAGTCTGGATGGTCGAGGTTGAATGTAAGGGTGCCAGTCGCAGGTTCGAAGGTAAACGGTATGCTGGTATTCACCATTTCGACATATGCGAAGCGAAGGCCAGTGGAAGATCCCATGACTTCCGTGCGGCGATGGCCGCGCGGACCATATACGGGTCCAGGCGTATGCTTGGGGTGATCTTTCTTAGGCGGCGGCTTGCCACCTTCGCCAGATCCACCTCCCTTGCGAGGCTTGGGATCCTTTTCATCGAACGGACCACCGTCGATACCTATCGACGTCCCCTTGTCGGGACCAAGGATATTGGTCTCTTCCACAGCAGCATGACCTCTGCCGACCGTGCCGACCTGAATAGACTCCGCTACCGTCTTGAAACGGTCTTGGCGCAGAAGCAGTTCAGCGTAGGGCATGACCGACGTGCCAAGCCGTTGGAAGCGGCTATCATCATCCTGCTCTCGAAGATCAGCCATGATGGGCTTACCTTTCTTCTCCCACCAGTCTTCAAGGTGAAGGCAGAGCTCGGCCAGAGCTTCCGTGTCTTCAAAACGAGTCCTGTCAGGATTGAGCTTTAGATTTTGGCAAAGGATCTTCCCCTCGAATATCCCGGAATTCAAACCGTGACCGACCTCGCTTCGGAGAAGACCTCCGCGCGCGTTGTCCATGAATTCAGGCATGGATATCCGTGAAGGATTCGTAGTCGTACCGACCACGACCCTTCCCTTGCGGCCGTTGCGGCCCAATCGAGCGAGGTATAACTCGAGAGTGATCTTACCACTCTCCTTGCCCGTGAAATCGGCTATTTCTAGCCTTTCACCGTTGTATTCCGGGGCCGTTACGTTTTTTGCATCGGACTCGCCTTCAGCATCGGTGAACGCAATGGAGATGAGGATCTCCCTTGAACGAATGGTCTCGCCGAATTTGATGGCGATCTCATCCAGAAGCTGCCTTAGGGTCAACGCCGCTAGGCGCCGGTCCCGAGTCAACTTCTTTGCCTCGACTGCCGTCCGCCACCAGACTTTTCCATCGGCGTCGAACGATAAGTCAGGACGCTCCTCGCCATCGATCTTCACCATCGACTGTGCTTCGATCTTCTTGGGATTAAAGTAGTAAGTGAAGTAAGGCGCGCGGTGCGGCTGTTCACATGAAGTGAAGGTGAAGCCATCTTCCGACACGGATAGAGGTGCCACCAGTCCGCGGCCGAACTGGCCGTATCTGGATTCATCCTTCATGGTGCTATTCAAACTGCGCAAGGCTTTCTGGAATTTTTCGACTCCGCAGCCGCTGCCGTTATCGTAGACCGTGAAGGTCCTCTTCTGTTGATTGACCCGAAGCTCGATCCGTCGAGCCCCGCTGTCGATACCGTTCTGAACGACCTCAAGAAGAACCTTGAGGAGGTTAGCGTATGTTCGGGCAGTGTCCATGATGGTCTTGCCCTGGTGGAACTGTACGTCAAGTTGAACTGTCTTTCTCATGCTCATAGTTGTTGGTCGCCTTTCCTTTCTTTCAGTAGTTGGTGGAGAACATCGAAGGTTCGATGCAACTCCGGTGATTGGTTGTTCATTTCCCGGCGAAGCGCTCTGCGCACTTCCACTGGTCCCTTAAGTAATTCTTTTCCGTCATCGCGGATAATGGCGCAGGCGGACGCGAACCTCTTTATGCGCTCCGTATCCGATCCATTGCCTGAAATATCCGTTGCCGTCGACCGGGCTTCGCGCCTGATGTCGAGCGATGTGAACTCACGCTTCTTCTTTTCCATTACCATAAGGAGCGCTGAGGTATTCTCCGAGACGATCGAAGCCATTGTGGTTGCTCGATCCTGGTGAGGTTTAACTCCGCCACGAGTATACCTGAAAAGATCCTTCTCTTGGTAAGCGAGCCTCTTGGCCACGCTTTCTTCCGTGATCGTGTCAAATGCGACACAACGTCCGATAGACGCCACCACCTCGGGTACACGTTTTAATTCCTCAAGTTCATAACCGATGAACTCAAGGAAATATAAAACGCGCAGATAGGCCTCACCAACTGGGATCGTGCCATGAAGCCGCCATCGGGCTTCAGTCTGAGGGTCCACTTTAGCAAATTTCCATAATGCATCGACTCTACCGAAACGTCCGAAGAAATCAGCCAAGCAGTTCTTGAAACTTCCTGATGTTATGTATTTCATGTCAAAGTCCTACGTTTTGGGGTGTTACCCCTTGTTTTTACATTTCTGTTCATATCCTAGATCTGAATCTCATATTACACACGTATGCATATTTGTCAAGGCGGAATACAAAAAGCGCACGGACCGATTTGATCCGTGCGCGTGATTAAGCAAACAGCTTGCGAAACTCTTCGAACTCAGCCAAAGCTTTGCGGATTTCGGGGTCTTTGGATTTGTCCTCCATTTCCTGGATCCGCTGTTCCGTAGCCGCGATATCCGATCGGCGCTTTGCCAGATCCAAACTCGCTTCAGTCAGCTCATTCAGCCTTTTTTGCAAGTTCTTGACTTGGCCTTCGATATCGCGCTCCTGTTCGACAATATTGACCTTGTGGAGCTCGACCAACCTTGCTCGATCAGCTTGAAGCTTTAAGAGCACGGCTTGATGATCGTCAAAGATCTGCCGGAGCTTGGCGATCTGATTCTTGGCGGACTTAGCTAAGTGCTCTTCGTTCCGATCAGGTTTATCCTTCAGATTTTTCAGTCTGGTAGTTTTCACCATAGCCTTGGGTATAGGTCCGCGCGCGAAGTTCAGAGCCTCCGAGGTGATCGTATAGCGCCGCGGTTTGACGCCCGGATTAAGCCTGCGCATGAAGTTCCGGTACAAGAACGCCCTCATCAGGGACATTTTCAGTCCGGCAGTCTCAGGCACATTGATTTCCATCATGGCCCGTATGAAGAGCTCGAAGGAAAACGGCGCCTCGCAATCCTCATTGGCCAGCGCAACTAATGCACAGACCCCTAAGTGCAGATTGGCTGGATCGTCAAAATACCCGTCGTATTCTTGTTCCCTTCCCGGAGGTACAGAAACCTCTTCCGGATCATCATCAGGCGTTTCAGGAATTTGAAGCGAAACGCTTGCTTCAACCGATTCTCGGACCGCAGTCTCTGGAGCCGGAATTTCCTGCAGATGTGGCGATTTAGAATCACCGTTGCCTTCCTGTCGCTTGCGCTTGATGAGCTCGTCAACGACACAAAAGATACGCTTATTACAGATCCTGTTCAGTCTCTCAAAGACTTCATGGCCAGGCATGGCTTCTTTTCCATCGCCTAGACGAACCAACAGTATAGTTTCGACTGTTTCATTGTCGCAGCCGATATAGAGCTGAACGTTCCAGCGATAGGAGTGCATCAGCTTTATTCCCTTGCGGGGAAAATGCTTGCGCCTGTCTCCACCGATATACTTGAGATGTATCCGATCTATATCAAGCCCAGTCTTTTCACAGATGAGCCTCATGACTTCGCTAACCTCCGCATGCGGAGGCAACCCGTTCTTTTCTTCGCAGATCCTTATTTCCATTTATTCCTCCAATTGGTTGAGTTATTGTTGTTTGAAATGATCATAAAATAGCTTGTTCTACCCTATAATATTATTCATTAAAAGTCAAGGTCCGCCCGGTTGGCGATTTTGATACAAAAAAAGAGAGTACGCTTATACGTACTCCCCTGTGACAATC
>PMZP01000053.1 GCA_003170325.1 Candidatus Tayloriibacteriota bacterium | reverse complement strand
TCTTGATCTTCTTCGGTGTATCGATGATCCCCAAATTGGCGCATATATGCCCTGCAAGAGATCGGTTTCGACTATCATAATCAAGGCCTGCGACTCTGATAGGCTGGAAAACCGCTCCCGTCTTTTCGCATTCGCCTTTGAATATCTTCAAGATCTTGGGATCGGATTCAGTCGTGAAGAATCGGCTACCGGGCTTGATTATTCCGGCCTTGTCCTTGGCTATATCCGATCTCTTTGAACCTAATATTTGCGTATGATCAAGTCCGATATTCGTGACAGCGGTGATCAACGGGCTTATGATGATATTCGTCGCATCGTAACGTCCGCCCAATCCGACCTCCAATACCGCATACTCGCATCGCATTTTTTGGAAATAGATCAGGGCGATGGCGAAGATCATTTCAAAATATGACGGCGTTCCGTTCCTTCCAGACTTGGCCATTTGTTCGATCGCGGGTTTCAAAGTCTCGGTGATGTCTCTGAACACCAAAGGATCGATGTATCTGTCGCCGACTTGGATCTTTTCTATGGTGCTCACCGTGAATGGCGACGTGAATAGTCCTGACTTCTTGCCGGCTCTGACCAATTCTCCATGCACAGCCGCGGCTACGCTTCCCTTTCCGGATGTTCCGGTTATATGGATATACCTGAATCCTTTTTCCGGACTGCCGAGAAGATCTAGGAAATCCCGCATGCGTTCAAGAAAGATCTCCGGCCTGGGATGCGACTTGAGGTCTGTCTTCTGATATCCGCTGTTCACCTTTCCGACGGCTTCCAAAAAGCGGACTGCCGCGTAATATCTCGAGAATTTGCCGATGTCGGGGGATTTCGCCATAGGACGCACTATAGCTCAAATTTTCATAGGTGGCACCTCCGTTTTTTGCATGCTATTATAATTCCATGAACCGTACCTACATCAAAGACCTCAAGTCGAACGTCGGCCAATCCGTCTCTATATCCGGCTGGGTGGACGTACGCCGCGACCATGGCAAGCTCATCTTCATCGACTTGCGCGACATGTCGGGAAAAGTCCAAATGGTCATACTTCCAAACCATACGGAGGCACATATTGTCGCAAAAGACCTACGTGGTGAATGGGTCATCAGAGTCAATGGCAAAGTAAATGAACGACCTGCAAAGATGGTCAACAAAGACGAGCTGAACGGTGCTATAGAATTTGAAGTGCTTTCAATCGAAGTCCTTTCATCTGCAAAAGAATTACCATTTGCTGTCAATGAAAATGTTAACATCGATACTTATCTAGATCACTTGCCATTCACCTTGCGAGGGACAAGACCTAGTTCAATTTTCAAGGTTCAAGCCGGCATAGTTAAGACTTTCCGAGATTTCTTCACTTCACAAGGATTCACGGAGATTCAAGTACCAAAATTAATAGGCGACGATGCAGAAGGAGGAGCGAATTCCTTCGATGTAACTTACTTCAAACATACAGCTCACTTAGCGCAAAGCCCTCAGTTATATAAACAGATAATGGTCGGTGTCTTTGAACGCGTCTTTGCCATAGGAAATGTCTACAGAGCTGAAAAACATTCCACAACGAGACATCTAAACGAATATACATCAATGGACATAGAAATGGGTTTTATCAAAGACCATGAAGATGTCATGGATATTGAAACTGAATTCTTAAGAAAACTTTCTAACGATTTGAAGGACTCATATGTCGATGAATTCAAGATTCTGAGTGCCACGATACCAGACGTACCAGTGAAAATCCCCAGGCTGTCGCTTCGAGAAGCACAAATACTAATTTCAAAAGAAACTGGTAAGGATTGCACGCAAGAACCCGACCTGGAACCAGAGCATGAAAGGTGGCTATGCAATTATGCACATGAGAAATTAGATTCCGATTTCATCTTTATTACCAACTTTCCGACGGCAAAACGTCCGTTCTACACTTATCGAGATGAGAAAGACGCTACATATACCAAAGGGTTTGATTTGCTTTTCCGAGGTGTGGAAATAACTACGGGCGCGCAACGTATTCACAACTACGATGATTTGATAGCTTCGATGAAAGAGAAGAAGTTAAATCCGGAAAAATTCAGCTACTATTTGCAAGCCTTCAAATACGGACTTCCGCCACATGGAGGTTTTGGATTGGGTCTGGAACGGCTAACTGCCAAACTGCTGGGAATAGATAACGTCAAAGAAGCGACCCTCTTTCCCCGGGACATTAACCGCATCGATACGCTTTTGTCAAAATAAGCAAAAAACCCGCGACAGGCGAGATTCTTTGATTTGACTGCTATCAACTACATTTCGGTTTTCAAATATTAAACCACGTGATTGTCAGTTGTAGCACGGTGGCAAAAGCCACCCATACCAGATACGGAATCTGCCAAAGTGCCAACTTTCGCGAATACGGCCAGATGGCNNCCGAATTGTAGTGGCGTATAAGCGAGATTGACTATCAGATTCAAAATGAACGGTATGGTGATGTAGGCTGGAATGACTCGTTTCGCCGCCAAATAGAAAACTCGGATGAAAGTTATGGATATGATTATGTATAGCACCGTCCACACAGGCCCAAAAATCCAGGCTGGTGGAGAGAATGATGGCTTGATGAGCACGTCGTAATAGAGCTGCATATTGTTCATCACACTCTAATTATAGCGCACCCACAATAGTCTTCAAATGTTTCAGCCTTTTGCTTCCTCCAGATCCAAACAAACAGAGTTCAGGCAGTACCTCTTACCAGTCGACGTTGGACCGTCGTCGAAAACGTGACCGAGATGCGAGCGGCAATTCCGACAGATGACTTCAGTGCGAACCATGCCGTGGCTCTTGTCTTCCGTGAGTTCCACGGCATCCGGCAAAGCCTTGTCGAATGACGGCCAGCCGGTACCGCTCTCGAATTTCGCCGACGACGAAAATAGGTCGGCGCCGCAGACTTTGCATCGGTAAGTGCCGGTTCGCTTGTCATAGAGAAGCTCCCCGGAAAACGGCGCTTCTGTTCCCTTCTCTCGCAATACGCGATATTCCTCCGGCGTCAACTTCCTTTTGATATCGGGTTCGTTCATATGCTTGCTGTACGACTCACCTGTTTCAATATGTGCAAAACGATTATCGTTCTTTCAGCAGTTCGGCAAATCTCTTCTGAAGCTTCACCAATTTCGGCTCGATGATGAGCTGGCAATAGGGCGCGTCTTTGTGGGATTCATAATAGTCGCGGTGATAATCTTCAGCCGGAAAAAAACCAGTCAGAGGTCGAACGGCGGTGACGACTGGCTTCTCATATGCCTTCGAATCGTCCAATTCATTGATCAAAGCCTCTGCTTTTGATTTTTGCTCCTCACTTGAATAAAAGATAGTCGAAGCATATTGCTCGCCGACATCATTACCCTGCTGATTCAGGGTCGTTGGATCATGCGTACTGAAAAAGACTGCCAGCAGATCACCATAGGAAATAACCGCCGGATCAAACTCGATCTTGATGGATTCTACGTGGCCGGTATTACCCGTGCTAACTTGCTCATAAGTCGGACTTGGAATAGCGCCGCCGCTGTATCCGGGCATAACTGAAATTACCCCTTTCAAAGACTTAAAAATCGCCTCTGTGCACCAGAAGCAACCCCCTCCGAACACTGCGATTTCGGATCTGCTTTGAGACATATTATAGATACGAGCCAGTCTCTATTTTTTATGCAGTTTTGCCTTCTTTGCCTGTAGACGAACCCACTTGGCCGCACGGCGCTTGGCCGTCTTGTGCGATCGCGAGGAGTGCCCTTGGACTGATGCTCTTTTTGCCATGATGAGGACAGTGTACATGAGAATTGGCATTGCGTCCACCTATACATGCTATAATTTACCGCGAATCACTATGAGCCCCAAAACTCTCATCTGGATAGGCATCTTCGTCGGCGGCACCATCGGAGGCTATGTGCCCACTCTTTGGGGCGCCGACTTATTCTCATTTTCTTCGATCATCGGAAATACCATCGGCGGTATCGCCGGCATTTGGGCTGGATGGAAATTGTCGCAGATGTTTTAGATTTATGATATACACTTGTTATATATGCCCATTTCATACCTTCAAGAAAACCCCTATACCGCGCAAAGCGACGAGGAATTGGCCGAAAAATGCCGAGGAAAGGACGAGTTCGCATTCCAGGAACTGATGCGCCGCTATATGCGGCCGATCTTCAATTTCGCCCGACAATATAGCAAGGCATCCGAAGACGCCGAGGATATCGCCCAGGACACCTTCTTTAAAGTCTGGAAGCATATCGGCCGTTATACCGAGAACCGCCAATTCCGCCCCTGGCTATACGCCATCGCCCGCAATACCGCCCTGGATTTCATCAAGAAGAAGAAGTCCGCGGTTTTTTCCGATCTGGATGATACCGAAAACGACCTGCAATTCGCCGACACTCTGGAGGATCCGGAACCATTGGCACCGGAGATCATGGAGAAGGCCGCTTTGGTGGATGTCGTCAATGAGGCCCTAGAAGGGATCCATCCGGACCATCGCGCCGTGCTCCTTCTGCATTATCATCAGGAGATGACTTTTGACGAGATCGCCGTTGTAGTCGGACGGCCGATGAACACGGTCAAAAGCTGGCATCGGAGGGCGCTGTTCAAGTTGCGTGATATACTTTCGGGCTCGCACCATATATGATTTCAGTGTCGTACATAACCTAACCAATCAACATAATAGTCATATCTATGAACAATTCGTACGAAAAACTGCTGATATTGCCCTATGCTTCTGTCGACCAAAACTGCCCGACCGACCGTTTGTGCCAAAGAGTCATGCAGAAGATCGAGCGACGCGAGCAGAATCGCGCCCGCCGCAGTAGCTTGGGCTTCGGACTGGTGGTCATTGCCGCCATCGGCGCCTTCATTCCGGCCGTGAATTACCTCGCTCGGACAGCCTCTGCCTCCGGTCTAGGACAATATATCTCACTCTTAACTTCAGATGGCTCATACGCATTATCTCATTGGCAAACTCTGGCCATGTCTATCACTGACGCCTTACCGGTTACGGCCATCATGGCCATCGTGGCTTTGCTCTTGATCTGTTTGAGCTCTTTGCGTTCATTCATGCGGTACCGAGCCGATCTGAATGCGCATCGATTCGCCAGACCAGGAGTCGGTTTCATCAGTCAGATCGCTTAATCATACTTTTAGCATGCCACAGCCTTATCATATCAAGGCCGGCTTAATTCCATGAAAGACTATCTACAATCAAACACCGTCTCCAAGATCATCCTGGTCCTGGCTTTCCTCCTCGTCGTCCTCCTCATCTTCCAGGCCGGCGTCCTTGTCGGCTATCGACGCGGCCTCTTTTCTTCGAATTGGAATGCCGCTTATGGACGCGAGATGAATGATCCTCGATCTATATTCGCTCCATTCATCCGCGACAGCGATGATGTCAGTCCGCATGGTGCCGTCGGAGGGATCGTCTCGGTCCGCTTACCCGAGATCATGATCAAAGGCCAGAATTCCGCCGAACAGGTGGTGACCGTCTCGCCGACGACCACCATTCGCTTCATGCACAACCTCGCCTCCACCAGCGATCTCGTTCCCGGCAATCAAGTGATCGTCATCGGCGAACCGGAGAGCAATGGTTCTATAAACGCCTCTTTTATCCGCGTCATACCACCACCAGGCGCGCCTAGCGGACTTGCACCGTCCGGCAGACAGTCCGGCCAAGCGACTTCGACTGCAAATAATCAATAACCATGAATAACAAAACATTTTTACAAAAGATCGGATCAGGTATAAAGAACCACAAAGGCTGGACGACCATCGTGGTCATCGTCTTCATCGGTGTCGGATATTATTTCTACCATTCCGCCCAGAACGCCAATGCTGAACCGCAATACGTCATCTCGGCCGCGCGTTTCGGCACCTTACAGCAGACGGTCACCGGTACCGGGCAAGTCTCGGCTTCCAATCAGACCGACATACTCGGCCAAGTCTCCGGAACCATCAAATCCATAAATGTGAATGTCGGGCAGAGGGTCAGCTCTGGACAGCTTATCGCTACCATCGATTCGACCAACGCCGCCATTTCATTGCAGAACGCCAAACTCTCTCTGGCCAAATTGACCGAACCGGCCAAAGCCACGGATACTTCCAATGCCACCAATGCCGTAAATCAATCCTACAGCAGCGCTTTCGATTCAGTTTCAACGGCTTACCTCGATCTACCAGCTATCATGGCCGGAATGAAAGACATGCTTTACGGACAAAGCGGATTCCTCTCCGATCAGAAATCATCGTTTTTAAACAGCACCGCTCGCACATATAGAGTTGGCGCGGGCGTCGCTTATGATGCCGCAGTCAATCAGTACAATTCCAGCCTGACCAAATTCAAGAGCCTTTCCCGCGCGAGCTCGCAAAGCGACCTTGACCAGATGTTCGCCGACACTTACACGACCATGAAGGATGTGGCCGACGCCGTGACAAAAGCCCAAAACACCATCACTTATATCACCACGACGCAACCGGATTACAACCCCGCCTCGGCGTCGACAGCCGCGGCCAGCGTCAATGGCTGGGCCAGTCAGGCCAATGGCGACTTGGCTTCGATAGTCTCTGCGCAAAATAATATCTCCAGCTCAAAGAACGCCATGACGACCTTAGAGACAGGTGCCAATCATCTCGATATCCAGAGCGCCCAGCTGACCGTTGATCAAGCCCAGCAAACTTATGATAACTACTTCGTTAAAGCTCCTTATAGCGGCATCATCGGACGCATTCCGGTCAATGTCTACGGCCAAGCCGGCGCTAGCACCGTCATCGCCACCATCGTCGGAGAGCAGAAGATCGCTTCCATCTCTCTGAATGAAGTCGATGCCGCCAAAGTCAAAGTCGGTCAACCTGTCGCCATCACCTTCAATGCCATCGACGGCTTGAACGCTACCGGCACGGTAGAAGAGATAGACCAGATCGGCACCGTCACCCAAGGCGTAGTCTCATACGGAGTCAAGATACTTATCAATACTCAAGATAGCCGGATCAATCCCGGCATGAGCGTCAATACGACCATCGTCACCAATCAAGAGAACAACGTCCTTCTGGTGCCGAATTCCGCTATCAAAACACAAGGAAGCTTGAACTATGTACAAGTGTTCAGCCCGGCGGTCTTGGCCGCTCTCCGTGCCGCTAGCGGCACCGCCTCGGCTTCGACCACCCGCCAATTCGGCCGACTCGCCTCGACTACCGGACAGGGTCAGTTCGCCTCAAGCACCGGCGGGCAGAACCCGAACGGCGGCTATGGCGGGACTTTCGCCAGCACTACCGGCGCCAACTTCGGAAGCACCACCCGCAACTTCAGTAGCTCTTCACGCACATTCGGCGGTTCCGCGGCACAGACTCGCGCGACCACGATCTCCTCTGCCACCCCGCCGCAACAGGTCATCGTCAAGATCGGAGATTCTGACGACACAAACACGGTGATTCTTAGCGGACTCACACCGGGACAGATAGTTGTGACACGCACTATCACCTCCGGTTCCGCCCAAACGACTTCCGCTCCCAGCATCCTCTCCAGCCTCAGCGGCAATCGCGGCGGCGGAGCCGGTGGAGGAGCGACTGGTGGTGCGGCTCGTCCGACGACCGGAGGCGCAGGAGCAGCCCGCCCAGGAAATTAAGCGCAAACACCACGACACGACCGGGCAACTAATTATGATTGAAGTCAAAGACATCAAAAAGACCTATGTGAACGGAGACAATGAAACGTACGCTCTGCGCGGCGTTTCCTTTACGATACAAGACGGCGAATTCGTGGCCATCATGGGACCTTCAGGATCTGGAAAATCCACACTGATGCACATCCTCGGCTGTCTGGACACGCCGACTTCGGGGACTTATATGCTCGACGGTCACGATGTCTCAAAGCTTTCCGACGATGAGCTGGCCGACATCCGCCACAATCGCATCGGCTTCGTCTTCCAGTCCTTCAACCTATTGTCGCGTGCCACTGTTCTACGCAATGTGACACTGCCTCTCATCTACGCCAATGTGCCGGCCGCCGAACGGACCAAACGAGCATACGCGGCTTTGGCCAGCGCCGGGTTATCCGAAGACCGCTTCAATCATATGTCCAATCAGCTCTCCGGCGGGCAGATCCAGCGCGTGGCCATCGCTCGGGCGCTGGTCAACGATCCATCTCTCATTCTGGCCGACGAACCGACCGGCAATCTCGACACTCAGACCGGCAATATCGTGCTAGGCACTTTCCAAAAACTCAACAAAGAATTGAAGCGCACCATCGTCCTCATCACTCACGAACGCGAGGTGGCAGAACACGCCGATCGCATCATCCACATCCGCGACGGCCTCATAGTCGAGGACGGCAGCAGTCATGAGAAGCGTATAATTAAGGATGTGCTAGAGAAAGCAAAACAATCATGACCACCGCTGACTTACTTCACGAAACATTCTCCGCTCTGACCGCCAACAAAGTGCGGACGGCTTTGACCATGCTCGGCATAGTGATCGGCATCAGTTCGGTCATCATCATGGTCTCTATCGGCCAGGGCGCCCAAGCTTCCATCCAGTCTTCCATCCAAGCGATCGGTTCGAACTTGATCATCGTCTCACCGGGCGCCACCCGGAGCCTCGGCTACGGAGCTTCGACCGGCCGAGGAGCTTCCCATACGCTCACTACAGACGATGTGGCAGCTATTCAAGCCCAAGTGCAGAACCTGGATGCCGTCTCTCCGGAGATCGCCGGCCGCTATCAGGTGACCGCCAAAGGAACTAATACCAATACTTCGGTGACCGGCGTCGAACCTGCCTATACGACCGTACACAATGTCACTGTGAGTGACGGCGTCTTCATCACCGACCAGGACGTGGCCAGCCGCAACAAAGTGGCCGTCATCGGTCCGACCACCGCCACCGACCTCTTCGGCACCAATGAGCCGGTTGGTCAGACTCTTGTCGTTAATGGACTCCAATTCCGCGTCATCGGCGTCACCCAATCGAAAGGTAGCGGCGGATTCGGCAACCAGGATGATCAGATATATATACCCTTCACTGACGCCCAGCTTTTCCTCATCGGAGATTCGACTTATGTGACTTCCCTGTCTCTTTCTGCCAGCGACTCCAACGTCATGACCCAAGTCCAGAACGACATCACTTCCCTGCTTTTGGCGAGGCATCGGATATCCAATCCGGCCAACGCCGACTTCAACGTCCTTAACCAGGCTTCGATCGTTTCGGCCGCTTCCAGCGTCACCGGCACCTTCACCATCCTCCTGGGCGCCGTGGCCGGAATTTCCCTCTTGGTCGGCGGCATCGGCATCATGAACATGATGCTCACCACCGTGACCGAGCGCACCAGAGAGATCGGCCTGCGCAAAGCCATCGGCGCCAAACGCCACGATATCAATACCCAATTCCTGACCGAAGCGGTCAGCCTAACCCTGATCGGCGGCGCCATCGGCGTCGGCTTAGGCTGGTTGGCGGCCTATGTGGTGACATATTTCGGAATCCTACAAACCAGCATTTCCATGTCTTCGGTGTTCCTAGCCTTCGGTGTCTCCGCCGCCATCGGCATTGTCTTCGGCTATTATCCGGCACGCAGAGCCAGCCGGTTGAATCCGATAGAGGCGCTACGGTATGAGTAGAGAGATGATTACCTTACAAGTTTGTCCGATACGCTCTTGAAATTCTCGAAGTCGGTAAATAGTTCAACGGCTAAACCGAACTCTTTTGCACCTTGAATGTTTTCGGGATCGTCATCCCAGAACTGAACTTCAGATTTTTTTTAAACCTGGGTAATCAGCCAAAATGGCAGAAAAAAATTCCTGTTCCGGCTTTTTGAACCCGACATATGCTGATGAATAAACCTTATCAAACCAGCCTCCTATTCCGCGCTGTTCCGTCAAATAGTTCGTTCTGTATTTTTCGTTATTGCTCGCCAAAAAGCATTTAATACCCGTCGCACGAAGCCTGCCAATCTCTTCCCGAAAACGGAGATCGACTTTATTACAAATATCCATAAACCAATATTGCAAAAGCAAATCAATGCTTTTATTCCACTTCCACGTGCGTGCCACTTTTTCTAATTCTTGCTTTAGATCAGCCTTGCCGACCACACATTCCTGAAATGGTCCGATAAAGAATGGCTTGGTTACTTCCAGCGGAATCCCATGTTCTTTTTCCAGACGTAAACTGAATCGTTCCCCATGAACGATCATTCCGTCAGCATCAAAAATCACAGCCGTAATTTTGGGTTTATTCATACAATTGATGATGCGTCCCTACTTCCACCAGCAGATAGTTACCAGAATCTATTCTACAGTAGATCAGTCGAAAATTCCCGGTTACATTGATGCTCCTGCAACCTGCATACTCGCCATGAAGCGGATGATTATTAAGCGACGCTTCAAATTCGTTCAACACAAATACCTGCAATCTTTCGATAGTCTTGCGTTTCAATTTTTCTGACAGTCTCTTGAACTCTTTTTTGAACTCGGTCGAGCGTATAAGATTCGGCATGAACGAATCATACCACTACATATTAAGAACGCAATTCTTTTTCAAGCTCTTCAACAGAATGCGCAACAGGCAATTTTCCTTCGGCATACTCTTTTTCGGCTTCGGCGATAGCTTTCATGAGATATGGCGTCGGTTTATAGGAAACCGAGAAGTTAATCTCCTTTGTCCTAACAAACTGCTTCAGAAAGCTGTTGATGAGCGTGCCCAAAGAGATACCGATCTCCTCGGCCACGTCCTGCGCCGCCTTCTTCAAGGTCTTGTCGGTCTTCACAGTTATAAGGGTTTTTGTGTTTGTTTCAGCCATGATCATTATTATATAG
>PMZP01000085.1 GCA_003170325.1 Candidatus Tayloriibacteriota bacterium | reverse complement strand
CCAGAATTTTAGACGCCAAGAAAGAAAATCAATCAAGTAATATAACTTATACACAGTCTTCAGCGAATCCTCTATTATTCGAGGATAAGTCATTTGATGTAGTCATATTTACCTTATCACTGCACCATCTTTCGAAAAATGAGATGAGATCGGCTATAAAAGAAGCGATTAGAGTCACTGTATCTTCGGGAATTATTATTTTTCTTGAGCCTACTAATAACGGTTCTTTTTTTGAAGCGGCAATTATTTTCGGTTCATCTGATGGTGACGAACGTTTGCAAAAAGCATATGCGTATTTCGAGATTCTCAATACGAAAGGATACAGAGAAATTTATGAGGGATTCTGGAAGACGACATTTTTATTCGATTCAAAGAACGATTTTGTTGTTTCTTTGAGGCCAAAGATAAATTTGAACAATATTGATACATTTCTCAAGAAAAAGAATTACAGACTAGAGGCTGAGGGGAGGGTGAATATATTTGAAGTAAGTCATTCTATATAGAAGAAAATTCCTATGCGGACTGGCTACTTGAAGCAGAAGAAAGTATGTAATCAGGGAAGACTTCAGTTCGTTCCTACGGGAATAGCCCCGATACTCGTTGCAACCGGAGTGGTGGCGCGTGTAGCGGCGGCGGGACCTGTGGAACATAAGTCGCACTTTTGTTGCGGCGAGCACAATTCTCTCTGGTGTCATGGGACGCCACAGAGAATTTTTTATTCCTCATAAATATTGTATAATACCAACATGTCCATAAATATCCATATCTTATCAGCTTCTAAGGATATTGAACCATATTCTGAAGAGTTAAAATCTATTGCTGAGGCTACTATCTCTTCAGTTGAGAAATTATTGCCGATCAAGGATGTCGATATTGTTTTATACGATAATCCCAAAGCAACCATTGATGAAATAGGTGGTATTGGAGGATATTCACCGAATGCGAATATAATTTTTATTTCACTAAATCCACGACACCCTGATTTCAGTGGAGCTCTCAAAGATGAGCTTTCGTTTACACTTGCCCATGAATTGCATCACACTATTCGTTGGCAAAAACAAGTAGATGGCGACACATTACTTGAGGCCATGATTTTTGAAGGTCTCGCAGACCATTTCGCTATTGAAGCAACTGGAAGGAATAAACCGGCACCTTGGTCATATGCGTTAACTCCTGAACAGAAGAAAATTCTTCTGAAGAAGGCTTCTCTGGAATGGCAACAGCCTACATATGATAATAATTCGTGGTTCTTTGGTTCAAAGCCAGATATTATTCCACGTTGGACAGGATATACATTGGGATATGATTTTGTTGCCGTGTATTTAAAGAACCATCCGGTAACTAGCGCTTCGAAACTTGCTTCTGCTGACGCATCTTTGTTCGTGTCATAAATATGAAAAATGTCGCTATTTCAATAAAGCTATGATTTATAGAATAACCAGCGAAACGGATGATAAATTGCAACATGTCTGTGACAACGCTCTAAAAGAGCTTATAGGAATGTTTATGTTCTCGATAAAGCCAAGTTTAAAAAAGAAAGCGACCATGTTCGATACTCTGATGAGGAGTACTCGATGCTTATAAAGCATGAGATAAGCCACTCATTTTTTATGATTCTGGCAAAGTCATGGGACACAAGACCAAAATGGCGGTGAGAAGGTATATGCAGAATCAGGTTTTGCGATTCAATTACTGGTCGAGAAGTATGGGAAACAGAAAATACTGGAAATGATCGAGATGTCCCCCCAGTTCAAGACAAAGGATAAGTTCAACCTGTCTTTCAAGGAGCTATTCGGTTTTGAACCGATCTATGAGGAATTCAATAAATTATTACTTGACCGAAACAAGTAATATAAGGTCGACATTCATCGTGGAATTCGAGCCACTGGCGAAGGCGTAGGACGATGACTAAGACAGGTATATCAGTTCACTCGATGAACTACTTGTTTTGTCAATGGTTGACATGGTTTATCACTTAGGAGTAAAGTTGTTCCAGACAATCTAACCTAGCATCAGATACAAAATTGTAATCGATGGGGTTATCATACGGCTCTAAAGCCACAAAACAAAGCGGATGTAATAGTCATACATCTGTAAATTATTATTTAGTTTTAATAAAATGATCAAGCAACAAGTTAGCGAGACAAGGTCCGCCTTTTTTAGTAAGCACCCGAACATGGTAAAAGCTTCAGTTTCAATAATCATCGCCGCCGTATTTGTCGTGGGGGGNNAATCGATAGTGCTAAGGCTTATGACCCCGGCACTGTCTTTGTAGATGGTATCCAACAAATCGCCAACGCTAGTAGTTCAGCCGCGGTCGCCGACAATACTTTTGACCATGGTTGGAGATGGGTCTTTTACGTCACTGTCCCTAATACTGCTCCGCATAATGAGACCCTTTTGAAGATGAAATTCGCAGATTGGTTAAGCGGATCCAATACGATTTTTGCCGGAGGCAATATGCGGTTCTATTCCGCGCAATCTACTAATGCCGCGAATGAGGCGAGTGCTCTTCCCATAACTGCCGCGAACACGTATAGCGACATAATGGATCTCAATCCGAACGTCGACCTGAACAGCACTTTTGGAGGCAGACAGATCGAGATCATCGTAGAGGCCAAGATCCCGTCTAATTCCGTCGGCGGTTCTTACTCGACCAGTTATGACATCAACACCACGGCTACTTCGACTATCACGTTAAGTGGCTTAACACAGACCTATAATGGTACGCCGAGGCCTGTTAGTACCACAACAGATCCCATCGGTCTCTCCACAACTGTTACATACACCGGTATAAGCGGCACGACTTATGGTCCTTCAACGACAGCACCGACGCATGCTGGAACATACACTGCCTATGGTGAAGTTACGGATCCTGGATATACGGCTACGACGAGTGAGACTTTGACGATCAGTCGTGCCCCGATCTCTGTTGTGGCTGATTTGCAGACAAAAGTGTATCGAGCTTCTGATCCAGTGTTGACTTATAAAGTTATTCCATCAAACGCACCGTATGGCGATGATACATTCTCGGGTGCATTATCGAGAGATTCTGGTGAAAATGCTGGACAATATAATATCAATCAAGGAAATCTAGCGCTTGATAGTGATTATGTTCTGACATACAGC
This sequence comes from Candidatus Tayloriibacteriota bacterium, assembly GCA_003170325.1. Taxonomy (GTDB): domain Bacteria; phylum Patescibacteriota; class Minisyncoccia; order Phycocordibacterales; family PALSA-1337; genus C7867-002. Next base: position 16,979 of record PMZP01000085.1, on the reverse strand, counting down.
TCGAATAATTTCACGATCACGCAAGCTGGTCCTCTCACGATCTCTGGTTTGACTGCAGACAGCAGACCTTATGATGGCACTACAGTAGCAACTATTAGCGGTACACCTGTTCTCTCTGATGCTATAGCTGGCGATGATGTGGCAGTTACGGGAACTCCCGTGGGAGCTTTCGCTGATAAGAACGTCGGAACTGCCAAACTAGTCACTGTGAGCGGATTGAGCTTATCTGGTACGACTGCGACTAATTACACTCTGACCCAGCCGACAGGGTTGACTGGTGATATCACTGCACTACCTATAACAGTGACGGCGCAACCGAATACCAAACTCTATGATACAAATACAAGCGCGGCGGCGATACCTGAAATTGTTCCTCCTATTGTTGCAGGAGATACTGCTAAATTCATTGAGACTTATGACAACGCGAACGTTGCAGGTAGTCCTAATAAGATCTTGACTCCGAGCGGACCTATCGTTGATAGTATTAGTCAGGTAGATGATTCCACTAACTATGCAATCACCTACACTAACGACACTACTGGCGTTATCAACCCCGCACCTGTAACTGTTTCAGCGACGGGTCATGATAAGACTTATGATGGTACTACGAATGCTACAGTTGATCTCGTGGTGAATGGGGCTATTAGTCCTGATGCAGTGACCGCTACAGGTATAGCTAACTTTGATAATAAAGATGTCGGTAATAACAAAACGATCACTGTCACTGATATTATTCTCGGTGGTACTGATGCGGGCAATTACACTCTAGGTGATATCACCACTGCCAACACTAGAGCTAACATTACCTTGGCACCTCTAACGATCACTGCCAAAAACTTAGCTAAGACATATGGTACGGAGTTAGTGCTTGGTGCGACAACTACAGGGTTCACAGTTAGCGGTTTGTTAGATAGCGATAGCGTTTCTTCTGTCACCTTAACTAGTGATGGTTCTGCTTCTACTGCCCTGGTTTCTGGTTCGCCGTATTTGATAGTGCCAAGCGATGCTCAAGGTTCGGGATTGGATAATTACACGATTCCTTATGATTATGAAAATGGTTCATTGTCGGTTAACAAAGCCAGCCAGGATATTAGTTTTCCGACTATTTCCGATATGACTTACGGAGATGCCGACTTCACAGTGAGTGCCACGGGCGGTTCGTCTGGTAATTCAGTTACATTCTCGACTCCGTCGACAGGTATTTGTAGTGTGACGGGGGACACGGTTCATATCATAGCCGGCGGAAACTGCACAGTCGTAGCTTCACAAGCTGGTAATGATAACTACGAAGCGGCTACAGATGTATCACAAACATTCCACATCACAGCGGCCAATCTTGTCCTCACTGTTCCAACGACAGATACTATCGCACAATCAGCTTCTTTGATCTCTGAAACAAATGGTAAGGCTAATAACAATGCTGATCTCGATTCACTCGTCACCGGTGGTTTACTGCCGATTCAAGTTAGGTTACAGAATATAGGCGATGCCGCTTCTGCTAATGTTCGTATCAATTCGATTGGTGCCAATAACCGTATACAATTCTGGGCAAAGGATACTTCAGGAAATTGGTATGACATCAACGTTACAGGTTGGGGACCTACTGGTGGTTTTCCAGTTCCGGCCGGATATGATGTGTCTACTAATATCTATGTGATTTCTGACACTGCAGGTTCTTATCCGTTGGTGGTTAATCTAGTAGACGCTGTCACTCCTACAACGATCCTTGCGACTAATTCGGGAACTGTCATTGTTGAAGACAGAACTCCTCCAACTCTAAATATCGTCGGCTTTACGGAGAATAGTAATCCAATGTCTGGGGATATGACAAATGGCTATACTCTGAATACTGACAATAATCCGAACACACATTATACAATTCAATTCACTTCCGGTTCAGCGGCTTCAGAAGCTCTGAAAGTCGAAAATGTAGCGTTAACTTTAGTACCGACAAACGGTCAGACCGCTGATTTGCAGACATTCTATTCAACTAATTATCCACCAGAGTATCAAACCTATCTCGATGCCGCCGCCGCCGGCACTCAACCGTTCGCTTACATCAAAGCCGATGGTACTACAGCGATCAAACTTTTGGATGGTGCTCAATATACTCTAGCTCTTCATGAATCAGATATGATCGTTCCGGGGAACTATCCGTTAGGGACTTATACTGTTACGGGCACAATCCATGATATCGCCGGTAACAGTACTGTCGTGACTTTCAAGCTTATCGTAGCCGGTGACAGAATTGCTCCAGTTGGTGGACAATTAACTATGGTAACTAAACTGCATCCAGCAGGGATCACAATCCTGACTCCAACGGACAATGTTTATGCTCTTCCTCCGCTATCGCTGGACGGTGCAGACGTATTCCAATCAATGAGTGTTGTTGTCACGGATGAGACCGAATTGAATACTGCCAGTGTTCCTGTTTATATTGATGGAAACACAACGGCAAACGGTGAGATGGTTTATGATAGCGGTGCTAATATTTGGAATTATATGAACCAGACGAGCAGGCCTGATTTCTCGTCCGGTACACATAGTTTGGTTGCAACATTCTCAGATATCGCTGGAAACAAGACGACCTTGATTGCCACATTCACAACGGACAACACTCCTCCGACGGCGACAGTTGTCCAGTCAGGAACAGTAACAGGAGGAACGATTACTTATACTTTCAGTGAGCCCGTTCAACTTACGAGCAATGATAGTGTGACTATTTACCCTGTATCAGAAATTGCCAGCAAACTTGCCGTCTATGCAGTCATTGGTTCTGATTACACAACGGCTTCACAAGTTGCCGGTGTTACGATCACAGATGCTGCCGTCTCTGGAAATGTTTGGACTCTGACTTATACAGGAAACTTGGTAAATCAGGTCAACACGAAATATATCGTAGATGCTTGGGGGTATAAGATCACTGATTTGGCTGGTAACCAGATGCTTCCGGCTGAGTCAGAAATGTTCACAGTGATTTCTGACAACCAGAAGATCACCTATACATCTAATGCCGGCGGTTCGATAAGCGCAGTTGTGCCATCAGGTAGTAATCCGAAGTATGAAATTGATGCAGATTCCGGCAACTATATTTCAGATGTGTTAGTTGACGGTGTTTCTGTAATCAATCCACTTGGAGCAGGATTTGTCTGGATCACAGGAGACACAATCGCTAGTTACACATTCGCAAACGTTATCGCACCACACACGCTATCTGCTGTGTTCGCACTCATACCGCCTCTTGCTTCTAACCCTATTACAGGGTCAGCTAGCGACATAACATCGTCTGATGCAACATTGAATGGCACAAATGGACCTTCTGATGCAACAGGGCATTCATTCTGGGTTTCGACAGCCACATTCTCCACTGCAAGTCCAACACTTCCAGCTGATGTTTATTCAACACCTGATCTTGGTGCCATAACAGCTGGTCATACTTTCTCTGCCCAACTCTCATCAGTTTCTGGTCTTCCTACAGTTATGCCAAACACTCCTTACTACTTTGTAGCGTGGTCTAATGTCGGCGGGGTATGGTATCCAGGCGCAATACAGACTTTCACTACTAAGAATGCTGACGTGGTATACAACAACCCTCACGTCGGTCCTCCATATCTTCCACTGACAGGCACGCCGCTTACCATTACTCTTGATACATCCGGCGAAGTTGCCACTGGCACACGATCGCTACCGATTGGGGGTGACATTCTTAACGTCCGCTATTCACAGTCGACATTATCCTAACGAAAGAAAATCATGAATAAAATCATCATAAAATCAACTGTATTGATCGGACTGGCGTTCGTGTTTCTTCTCGCAAGCAATAATGTCCAAGCATCTACATATCATGGAACTCTGACTGCGGGAGGTTCCAATACTCTAACCGGCGATCTGGGAGGAGGCGGCCTAAATGGGGTTCTGACCAGTCCACCAGTAGCGACTCCCGGTGCTGGAACTTATAATTCAGCGCAAAGCGTGACCTTGACAGCGAGCGGTGCCACAAGCATCTATTACACTACTGATGGAATTAATACGCCGAGCTGTTCTACCGGAACGCTTTATTCCGATTCGAGTCCGATAGCAGTCGGTTCTTCTCTGGAGATACAAGCTATCTCATGTTATACGGGCAACGCTTCTTCGACTGTCGCATCGTATCTGTATGCAATCAATCAAGCCGCACCTTCAGCTAGTCCCAATTACAGCCCGGCTCCTAATTATGGAGGTGGCGGTGGAGGTGGAGGAGGTAGTGGCGTATCAATGTTCAGTAAAGGCGACGCAAATCTAGATGGACATATCAATATCTCGGATTTTGTCATCCTGATGGCTGATTGGGGTCAGACGGGAACTGGCAATGCCGCCGACTTCAACGGTGACGGAAAAGTCGATATCACGGATTTCGTCGCCCTTATGGCAAATTGGACTAACTAATAATTTCAGATAATCATCATGAAGAAATCATCCTTAATGAGTATTGCAACATTGGCTTTGGGAGCGATATTGTTCGCTTTACCAGCATTGGCTACCACGACAGCTTCAATTACGCCTACAGACGTCAAAATCGCGGCTGGACAGCAGTTTAATGTCGTTATAGCGGTCAATCCCAATGGTGCGAGCGATTACGCCGAACAAGTGAAGATCAATTATCCGGCTGATCTCTTGCAAGTGACATCGTTCAATATCGGAAGCAGTTGGATGTCATTGACTCAACCTGGGTACGATTCCATAGACAATGTCAACGGGGTTTTGACCAAAACGGCTGGATATGCCGGGGGAATCACTTCACAAACACCCTTTGGAACCATTACCTTTACGGCAATGAAATCAGGAAGTGGCGCGATCACGATAGGAAATGGTTCGCAAGCCTTTCAGAAAAGCGGTCAGACGGCCATGATCGGAACAGGCGCATCGGTTGTAGTAACGGCGGCCACTGTTGTTCCCAATGTCAGTCCTAAAGTCACTCCAAAAGCCTCTGTTACAAATGATCTCACTCCGGTAACAACCATCAATGGCGAGGTCGTGTCTACGACGCCGGCACAAGCGGCTGCGGCGGCAGTTTCGGCTTCACAAGTGGCGGCAGTCAATGCTTCCGGAACAAGCTTTTCCGGTTATACCTGGTTCTGGATATTGCTCATCATCGTGATTCTGGGACTGATCGGCTGGTGGATGTATAGTCGAAGATCAGGACCGAAGTATTAATCCTCCGTCATTTCTTGCATTTCAAAACATTTTTTAATGTCGCGGAAGTTGCGCGCGGCATTAATGGGCATATAATATTCTCACGCCTGTAATCCTATTGCTTGAATATGGAACCTGCCCATGATTCATGCACGTGTTTTTGTGTAGTTCTCATTAGCAATTAATAAAATAATCTATGACAACGATGATGTATCAAAAGAAAGACGGCTTATCAGAAAATATCATAGCGGATCTCAAGGACTACGCAGATACGGCGGCCGAAAAAGCCGTTGATGAGCTTGCGCGTGCGGTCAAGAAGGGCTTTGATGAGAATGACAGGAGTTTTAGGGAAGTTAGGTCGGAACTGAAAGAGATCAGGTTGATTCTTAAGACCGATGTCGCTGGTTTAAAAACCGATGTCGCTGGTTTAAAAACCGATGTCGCTGGATTGAAAACTGATGTCGCTGGTTTAAAAACTGATTTTGCCGTACTGAAGACGGACTTCAAAGGGTTCAGATCGGAACTTAGCGATGTGAAGCAGCTTGTCATCCAGCATTTTCCCGGAGACAAGAAATAAGAGGAACATAAAAAGCGCGACCATAGCGGGCGCGCTCATCAATCCAAATCTCTTTCAATCCCATTCGCCGCGAGAGACTTCGGCGGCGAAGTCGGGGTCGTATTCCTGGCGATACTTGAAAATGAACGGATTTACGATCACGTCCCAGGGGATTTCCTGATTCCAACCCGGATAAAGATCGGGGTACTTTCTGATATCAAATACAGGGAAGCCGCAATCGGCGAAAAGGCTCCGTGGTCGATGATTCCCCGAGTGCCTTCGTCTCTGTCTGATCTGCTGTTCGAGTCCTGATTGACAGATAGCCGCATCTGCCAATTTATCTTCAAAAGTCAGGGTATTGGCTGTTGCCGCTTTGCGTGCCGCCCATTTTTGGCTTTTTCTTTCTTGTCTGTCATCGAATGAGAGAGGCACCTTTTGATTGTAGAGGCCTATGCAGTCGGTATGCTTCTCCTCGACTTCCTGCTTTTGCATGAACCGCCACGCCTCCGGTTGTTTGAGCGGGATTCCGCTCGCATCTTCGAATCGAGGTATGCCTTTCATAATTCTGGTGCGCGTCTATGGTGCGAGACTATGACGCGCGACGCCTTCCTTGCGGACAGGTTGCGGGCCAATTCGGCCATCACGTCTGTGAGCGGTTTGAGCGGGTTATCGGAAATTCGAGGGATAATCGGCTGTAGTGACATTTCCACGATGATCCTGGTGTCCTCGGCCCATTTGCGGACTCGAGCATGGTCACAACTGACCTTGGTATTGTTCATTAGTTAGTCTTTCTATTTGAATGTTCAGCTTTTATTAATATAGAACAACCTTGACTATTTGGCAAGTAGATTGTGGATAACCTCATCCACCGCGGCTTTTACATCGGCACCGTCGGCCTTGCCAGAGAGCTCCTTCATGATCATGCCGGTGATCTTACCTGCCTGACCGGCAGACAGGCTGGCGGATTTGGGGTCGAAAGCGCCTTGGGATTTCAGGGCATCGATGCGTTGGCTGACGGCGATCTTGATCTCATCGCGCGACATCATGGCGGGAAGGAAAGCTTCGAGGATTTTGAGCTCGGCCTTCTCTTTGTCTGCCAGATCCTTACGACCACCTTTCTCGAATTGCTCGATGGAATCCTTGCGCTGTTTGACACTGCGTTTTATGAGAGGGAGGGCCTTGTCATCGGGGAGGAATTCGGCTGATGTCGCAGGCGCGGCTGATTTTACTGGTGCAGCGGGTGTGCCAGATTTTGCTGGTGCGGCGGAAGTAGGTGATTTTGGGGGCGATGCGGGCATTTTTGAAGCGAGCATCTCATTCATGAACAGGGCATTCAAGCCGCGGAGGGTGTCGAGACGGATAGTATCCTTGGCTCGCATGGCGTCCTTGATCTCATCTTTGATGGTTTGGTGGAGGGTCATATTTGTTATTTGTAGAGGTTTAACCTCTACATGATATTATTTGCTATTATACTAGCACATATGGAAACAACCCTCATAATTTTGATTGTTGTGGCGGTGGCCGCTAATATCATCTTGGTAGTGGCATTATTTCGACGTCGCACTGATTCACAGCCTAAAGACGGAGAAGGATTGAAGCTTATTCTGGAACAAGTGAACGAGCTTGGCCGCACGGTGGATCGGCAAGTGGGTGATCTGCGAAAGACGGTTGATTTCAAGGTGGATGGCTTGACGAAGACGGTGGATACGAAGATAGGCGAATCGGCCCGGAACATGCAGGAATCGATGCGTGCGCAATTGTCGGAATCATCGAAGTTGATCAAGGAGGTGACGCAAGGACTCACCAAACTGGATGAGACGAACAGGCAGGTGGTCTCATTCGCGGACCAATTGCAGAGCTTGCAGGATATATTGAAGAACCCGAAGCATCGGGGCATTCTTGGTGAATATTATCTGGAGACGTTACTGAAGAACGTTTTGGCGCCGGGGCAGTACGAGATGCAGTATGCCTTTCCATCTATCGATGAAAGCGGGCAAAAGATCATAGTCGACGCCGTGGTCTTTGTGAAGGATAAGATAATCCCCATCGATTCTAAGTTCTCATTGGAGAATTACAATAAGCTGGCCGAAGAGAAAGATCCGGTCGAAAAGGTCAAACTGGAGAAATTATTCGTGAACGATCTGAAGAACCGCATCCAAGAAACTGCCAAGTACGTGCGGCCGACGGAGGGAACGATGGACTTCGCATTCATGTTTATCCCGCATGAAGCCATCTACTATGACTTGCTGGTGAATAAGATCGGGGCGATCACGGAAGATACGGACAATCTGATACAGCGCGCTGCCAATAAGTACAAAGTGATCATCGTCTCGCCGACTTCATTCTTGGCATATCTGCAGACGGTGCTTCAAGGATTGAAAGCCCTGCAGATCGAAGAGACGGCTAAAGACATCATCAAGAGAGTCTCGGAATTAGGGACGCATCTGAAGAAATACGAGGAGTACCATGGAAAGCTGGGTGTCTCGCTTTCGACGGTGGTGAATCATTACAATACGGCGGGGAGGGAATTGAAGAAGGTTGATAAGGACGTCCTGCGAATCACGGGTGATTCGCCGGGAATCGAGGTGCCGCTTATAGAGAAGCCGGATCTTGCCGAGGTCTGACCTCGGCAGTTCACTAGTTATCCACAGGTGCCTTATTGACAGGTGAACACTCGTTCACCTATACTGGTCTCATGAGCAAGCATCAAGCCATCAGAACCATTCGTGCTGAGATCGGGAGGATCAATCGTGAGATCGACCTCCGCATCATCAAGGGCGCCCCTTACAGGCGGGAAGCGCTCCGGCACAAAGTTTTGATGGCGGAGCTTGCCAGGCTGGCGCCGATACGCTCGAATTGGTTCGGGAAGGCGGCGAGCTTCGCAACGATGTTCCTGTTTTAGGTCGGCGAAGCTGGTGGCAGTCCGGCGCAGCTGGTAGCCAAGAGTTAAGAATTCTGCCCGGTTCTTAACTCTTGATTGCCAGTTTCGGGTGATCGTCGCAGGTTTAGAAGGACCGCGAATTTCAAATCAAAAAAATGACTGATTCATATAAAGACAAAATCATATCTTTCTACAAGCGGACGAAGCGCATGCCGAGCTACGCGGAGATCATGAAGCTCCTGGGCTTCAAGTCCAAGAATGCCGTCTACAAGCTGGTCAACAAGCTGGTGGGCGAAGGGATGCTGGATAAGGATTCATCGGGCAGACTGGTACCGAACAAGCTATTCGGCGAAGTGCCGTTGCTGGGACTAGTGGAGGCTGGCTTTCCTACGGCAGCTGAAGAGGAGTTGGTGGACACGATGAGCTTGGATGATTATCTGATCGAAAATAAGGAAGCAACGTATATGCTGGAAGTGAAAGGCGACTCGATGATCGATGCCGGTATCCAGGAAGGTGATCTGGTGATCGCCGAGCGTATTTCTCGCGAGCCGAAGATAGGCGAGATCGTCATCGCCGAGGTCGACGGTGGTTGGACTATGAAATATTTCCGTAAGACGAATGGCAAGGTCTGGCTGGAGCCGGCTAACAAGGATTTCAAGCCGATCTATCCGGAGAACGATCTCAAAGTGGCGGCGGTGGTCAAGGGGGTTGTCAGAAAGTATTAGGTATTTAGTATCAGTTGTACGAGAAAATCGTACTACTCAGTTGTTCCCGATTCGGGTACAACTCAGTTGTCAATTATTTGTCGACAACTGGTGACAGAATAGCACCAATTGAAACAGTAATCAGTCGGCAGTCGTATAATTAGATTATCAGCTATTAATCAATTTAAACATATGAAAATAAAAGGCGTAGATTACGTGATGTATTATGTGTCGGATCTGAAGAAGAGCATCGATTTTTACAAGAATGTCCTCGGTTTGAAGCCGTTCGAGGAGCCGGGCGATTCGTGGGCGGAATTCGAGGTAGGCAATCTCATGTTTGATATAGGGACGTTCGACAAAGATATGGCCGGCAAGTCGGCAGGCGTGGCTTTCGCGGTTGATGACATAAAGAAATCAGTTGAGGAGCTGAAAAAGAAAGGTGTGAAGATATTGGACGAAAATTGGGAAACGCCTGTCTGCCATGGCGTCACGATCGCCGATCCTGATGGTAACAAGATCAATCTTCACAAGAGGAAGGATGGGACGGCGGGGGCGGAGTGATTTGCGTTAATGGTGCGATTGAAATTCATGAATAATTACAAAGGCACAATCATTGAGGAGTCGCTTGAAGATACATCTGTATTGAAGAACGTTCGAGTTGTTTCTACTAAGGTCGAAAAAGTGACTGAAAGACATCATACACCATGGTTAAAACAGTGGACGCTGCATAAAGTGGAAGTCCTTGAAGATATGGCGGCCACAGTTGCCAATGATATAAGTGCGGCATTGGATGAGAAGCATAACGGCAGTTGGTATGCTGATTACAAGAATGATAAGAATCACTACATCATCTTTAAGGGCAAAGTGTTCTTCATAGACCGAACAAGTAAAGAACAGTATGAGGAGGCGAAGAAGTATGGGTTGTCATTAGGCATCCCTGAATACCAGGTGGATTTTCATCCGGAGGTGAAAGAGTGGAGGAGGTAATTCCGACGAATATGTAAGTAAGCTCAGTGGCTTAATGGCTGGTGCGCGGAAATCTATGATGATTTTTTGCCTGACGCGCCGTTGGGAGAGGAGAGTTAATTTTGCCAGAGATTTTCATTGACAGGAATGTTGTAATTTGTTGTGTAATGAAGAGAAAATATGGCTCTGCAGAGTCGTTGATTAAATCATGTAAATCAATTTGTGTACATAAAAAATTTGGCCGGGAAGACGTCTGGCAGATGCCGGATTCGTGGATCAGCGAATTCATTTATAAAAATCGTCGACCGGCATTGCTGCGGGTCGGCGGAAGAGTCCAAGACACTCTCAAATTGAAACTAGTGGCCGCGAGGAACACTGTTCTCGGCTGGTACCTGTACTGGTACCGGGTAGAACACCATAGGCTTCTCCTTGAAGACCACAGTGTAGCCGACGGAAGCGCCGTAATCCGAACTACTTAAATCTCCGCCACGGTTCTGTCGCTGGATATCGGATACCCACGTCTCCACATCAAGGTTCGTGTGGATGTCGAGGAACATCGACACTGCCCTGGGAAACTCGAGGCCGACATTAGTGAAGTAGAAGATGTTGTGGCCGAAGTTGACCGGGTGCGGTTGAGCATTCATTTTCACCCGAGTGGCATTGGTCGCGGCATTGGTGGCAGCTTGAGCGGCGGCAGCTACTCGCATTTGTTTTTTTGCTTCTGCCAACTTCAAGGCCGGAAGAAGAAGAGCAGCTAGCACGATAATGGTAGCTATGACAGCCAGGAGTTCGATCAAAGCAAATCCGCTTTTTTTTATTTTCATAGAGCACTCTTTCTAAACCGAATATGCGCACTGCGTTGGTTAAGTTAATGGACGCGCACAGTCCCGTGTTAAATCTAATACAATTATAGCACTACCCAGCCTAATAGTCAACTTTTTATTCACGCACGTTCCATTCACAGCCAATTTACGCCACGCCAAACTATGCCCATCCTTAGCCACCATTCATTTCCGCGCGCCATACTTCACGTCGATGGAGATAGCTTTTTTGCGTCGTGCGAGGTGGCCAAGAATCCGGCATTACGGGGCAAGTGCGTGGTGACGGGGAAAGAAAGAGGTATCGCTTCTTCAATGTCATACGAAGCCAAAGCGCGTGGCGTGACTCGGGCCATGAGATTGTCGGAGATACGGAAGCTCATTCCGGAGGTGATCATCTTGCCGTCTGATTATGAGACATACAGTCTGTATTCACAGCGGATGTACGAGATCGTGCGGCGGTACACGGAGGACATCGAGGAGTATTCGATAGACGAATGCTTCGCGGACCTGACGGGGATGAGGCGGCCCAACAAGATGTCGTATGAGCAGATGGCTATGAAGGTCAAACATGAACTGGACGGCGAGCTAGGCATGACATTTTCGGTGGGATTGTCAGTGAATAAGGTGATGGCCAAGGTGGCTTCGAAGTGGCGGAAGCCCTCGGGACTGACGATCATTCCGGGCTACAATATGCATCTGTATTTGGCGAAGTTGCCGGTCGAAAAAGTCTGGGGGATCGGGCCGCAGACGTCGGCTTATATACAGAAGCTATTGGGTAGCGCGAGAGTGGGGAGCGCGCGTGGCAGGGCGGAATCGGTCACGGCATTGGAGTTCGCTACTCGCGATCCGGAATGGGTGAAGGCGCATTTCTCAAAACCATTCCAGGAGATCCATCGTGAATTGAACGGCAGCTTTGTGTATCCTCTGGTGGTCGGCGAAAAGCATGATTATGCTTCCATCTCCAAGACTCGGACATTCACGCCGCCTTCGAAGGACCGCGAATTCGTCTTCGCACAACTGTCGAAGAATATCGAGAATGCCTGCATCAAGCTCCGGCGGCATGGGCTATTCACGAAACGGTTCGCGTTCTTCTTGAAGACGCAGGAATTCCGATACGCCGGGCTTGAGATCAAACTGTCGCAGGCGATCTCGGTGCCACAGGAGATCGTGAGGAATGTGCGCGAGCGGTTTGCGGAAGTATGGCGAGATGGCGGTCTGTATCGCGCCACTGGAATCGTACTCATGGATCTCTCGAATAAGAATGCCTCGACCATGGACCTATTTGGAGATTCTCTGAAGGTCGAGAAGGTGCAAGCTGTTCTCTCGGCGGTCGATGCTGTGGATGCCAAGTTCGGCAAGCATACGGTCTTCCTGGGCTCTTCATTCCGGGCTATCAAGGAGCCGGCGCATCAGGATGGTGGTTTTGGACATAATGATCGTGGCGAGGCGAGCGAGCGGCGGAAGAACTTGCTTAAAGGGGAGAATGCGCGCCAACGGCTGGGATTGCCATTCTTGGGGATGGTCAGGTGATGGGACGGCTAGGTCAGACCTCGCCGGGGCGATTCTTGCCAAAGGAGGCGCTCTATGCAATAATAGCCCAACTATGGAATTCGCAGTAATACAGACCGGCGGTAAGCAGTACAACGTCTCCAAAGGGGACGTCATTACGATCGAAAAGCTGGCCGGCGAACACAAGGAAGGCGACGCGGTCGTTTTCGATAAGGTTCTTCTGGTTGAAGATGGAAATGACACGACCATCGGCACTCCTTTCATACCCGAAGCAGCCGTCAAAGGCACCATCACCGAGATCGGTCGCGCGGCAAAGGTCGTGGTTGTTCACTACAAACAAAAGAGCCGCTATTTCAAGAAAAACGGTCACAGACAGCATTTCTTCAAGGTAAAAATTGACAGTCTCAAGTAATTGGTAAGTTGGTAATTGGTAAACTTAGTACGTCGAAGTCGAAAAAGTGCCCTTGCGAGGGTATTTTTTGTATCTCCTATGACCGATTTTTGAGGGCGCTTTTTATGGTATCCGCATCCACATATTCGAGTTCGGCGCCGGTGGAGAGGCCTCGTCCGAGAATGGACACTACAGTTGACTGTAGTGAGCCGATTTTACCATCTATAACAGCCTTAGAGCCGGATTTCAAGGAGACAATTGCTTGCCGAACGATATCAGCCGTGTGCTCGCCGTCAGAAGTGGTGTTTAATGACAAGATGATTTCCTTGAATGGGGAAGTCGCACCTGAATTTTGAGCGACATTCGTGCTCGATATTCTTTCTAGCAACGATTTCAATCTGATCCGCTTTTCCGGCTCCTTGTCGAGAATGGGCACAGTACCACCCAGAATGAAATACAAGCCTCTGTAAGCGCCGGACTTCTCGATCGATTCGAAGTCGGAATCTCGGGCGACGATCATGAGAGTCGAATGGTCGCGATTGGCATCGGCACAGGTTGGGCAAAGATTGGCGTCGATTTTGCCTTGATGTGTGTCAGCTTTGTGATTACCGGTGCTTGGTTTTGCATGTTGCGTGAAGAATCGGTGACAGAGCTCACATTCGGCTGTGGACTTTTTGACCTCCTCTATGAGCTGAATGAATTCTTTGATTGAAGATTGCGGCTTGTTCAGCAAGTAATAGACAAACCGCTTGGCTTGGCGAGGGCCGATTCCGGGGAAATGGGCGAAGATCTCTTCCAGGCGCTGTTGGGAGTCCATTGCAGGATTGTAATTGGTAAACTTACTGTGACTGCTTTTCAAACCCTCCAAAGTCCGCTTTGTCTATGCTCAAGAAGGTGGCTTTCTTGGAATCGAAGAAGAGCTTGACCATGCCAGTCGGACCATTGCGGTGTTTCTCGATCAAGATCTCTGCCTCCTCTTTTTTGCCGCCTTGATCGGCGTCGGCTTCACGGTGAATGAACATGACCACATCGGCATCCTGTTCGATGGAACCAGAATCGCGGAGATCGGAAAGGCGTGGTTTGCCGCCGCGCTGTTCGACGGCGCGGGACAGCTGGGAGAGAGCCAAGACGGGAACATCCAATTCGCGGGCTAGATTCTTCAAGGAGCGAGAAATCTCCGTGACTTGCTGGACCAGATTGTCATTGTAACGCCCGGCTTGCGTCGGCAACATGAGCTGTAAATAGTCCACCACGATAAGTCCGAGACCTTTTTCACTCTTCAAGCGACGGGCGACGGCGCGCATCTTCAATATGTTGTTACCGGGCTGGTCGTCGATGTAGATCGGTGCCTCCGAAAGGCGAGCGATCGATTCGCCGATGGCCTTGAAGTCGTGCTCAACGGAAAGGTTATGACCGGTGCGGATCTTCCAGGCGTCGACCTGGGATTCGGCGGAGAGCATGCGGTCCACCAGCTGTTGGGAGCTCATTTCCAAGGAAAAGATAGCCACCGGGACTTTGTAATTGACAGCCGCTTTGCGGGCTATGTCCAGTGCCAAGGAAGTCTTTCCCATGGAAGGCCGAGCCGCCAAGATGATCAGATCGGACTTCTGGAAGCCGGCCAGCTTGACATCGAGTTCAGGGAAGCCTGTATGCACTCCGCGGATCTCGTCGCGAGTGTTGTGCAAATGGTCGATGCGTTCGAAAGTGCCGTCCAGGATATCCTTCATGGCTATGAATTTGTGGCCGCCAGTCTTGTTGGTCACGGTGTAGAGGGATTTCTCGGCCTTCTCCAAGATCTCGTGAAGCTCGGACTCTTCTTCGTAGCCGAGCGTGGTGATATCCTCGGCGGCGCGCAGGAGCTCGCGCATGACGTGCTTCTTCTCGACGATCTCCGCGTAATGGACGGCGTTGGTCGAGGAAGGAACGGTGTTGATAAGCTCCGTCAAAGCAGCCATGCCACCGACTTGGTCGAGCTGCTCTTTTTCTTTGAGCCTAGACGAAACAGTCAGCACATCGATCGGAGAATTTTTGGAATGCAACTCCAACAAAGCCTCCCAGATCATCCGATGCTGGCTGGAATAGAACGAATGAGCGTTGACGATGTCGGCGATATCGTGCATGGCGTCGCCGCGGATCATGATCGAACCGAGCAGGGCTTTTTCGGCTTCAATGCTATTGGGAGGGATCTTCAGATCCTTTGTTTTAAAATAAGGTGAGGTGTTATTGTTCACGTTGGTGATTTGCGGCACAAGCTAGAGGAGATCGCAGGGATTCGGCGGAGAAAAGGTGTGCCAGCGCTGGCGATGGAATTATTCTAGCATATGTATGCCTAGCAAGCGCAACTGAATATAATTTCAAAAAAAGTGGACAAGTTGTGCATATCATATGCTATAATGGCCAAGGACCAAAAAAGGTCACTTTCGAATTATTTATTGTTTAATAATCACACATAATTTTATGTCAAATACTGCAAAGACAGGACTAACCATAGTCATCATCATTATTTTAGTCGTCATCGGCTGGATCTGGTACAACAATTCCAAATCGAATTCGCTAACCGTCAACACGTCGACAACAACCGCACAAACACAGCAATTGGCTACCACCACGCAACCGACCTCGCAAGGACCGGATCTTTCAGGCACTGGACTGTCAGTCGCGAGCGACGTTTCGAATAGCTCCTTACAAGCAGACGCTGCCGCCGTCGACGCGCAGATGAAGGGCTTGACCACCGATACGTCGAATATCGATGCGGGTCTTTCCGGTGGAACCAGCATTCCGGTTCAGCAGTAATTACGAGCAATATAATAAACCATCATCATGAACTCATTGAAATCTCGAATTATCGGCGGAACCATTACTATATTAGCTGTCGGCTTACTAGCGGTCATTCCAGCTTTGGCGCAAACAGGAGTCGATAATACGGCCGCCGTGAATGCGTCTGCCGCCAGTTTGGCTACATCGAGCGCCACGACTACTCGAGGCGTCATCAAAGGTTTTAATCAAGCACAACGTTTGGCGGCCTTGGGAGCGCGTGGCGTCAAAGAAGTCGATGTCCGCGTGACCAGTCTGAATACGCTCATTACCCGGGTCCAAGGCTTGCGCAATGTATCTGACGCCGAAAAGTCTTCTATAGTGACTACTCTTCAAGGATTGATCGTCAACCTGAACAGTCTGAAGGATCAAATCACTACCACAGACTCTTCTTCAACCACACTTAGAGACGATATCCAGTCGATCACGGAGAATTACCGCATTTACGCATTGGCCATACCGCAACTCAACATCTTTGCCGCCGCTGATCGGATCACCACGGTTTTGGCCATGTTGAACACGGTCGGAGGTAAATTGCAGACACGTTTGGCTGGATCGAGCGGTGTTCCGAATATGACCGTCCTTCAAGCCGATCTGACCGATTTTGCCGCCAAGATCTCCGATGCCAATACCCAAGTTCAAGCCGCCGTCAGTGAAGTTTCTCCCTTGACGCCAGATCAAGGCGATAAGGCGAAGATGGCTTCCAATACAGCTACTCTGAAAGATGCCCGCTCCAAGATCCAGGCCGCTCAGAAGGACTTGGTAGCCGCCCGCAAGTACGCCCAGACCATCATCACCGCTCTCATAAAGTCTGATAAGGCGATCATGGGTAAGACCGGCGCCGCCGCGACTACCACTACTGGCACTGGTACGGGAACGACGACGCCATAGTCAAAAGTTGATAGGTTCGTAAAGTTTTAAAGTTCATAAAGTCACGCAAACAAAAAAATCATCCGGTCGCAAGGCCGGGTGGTTTTGCTGCGGTATGAATACCCTTTATTGATTAGCAGAACATCACTCACTAAAAATCACCTTGAAGAAGTACAGCCAATATTTATAGATCTTCTTGTTTCCGCCATAGCGCGCCCTAGGAGCGGCTGTCTTGATCACGAAGCGAGGATCGAAGACGACTTTGCCGAACTTGGCTGCACGTTTGGCCGTGTCG
>PMZP01000038.1 GCA_003170325.1 Candidatus Tayloriibacteriota bacterium | reverse complement strand
GGTATGTGGGACGGCGGAAAGGTCGGCATATCGGCCCCACCAGTGAAAACAAAGATGGGCTGGCTTTTGCTCTATCACGGGGTCTCTTGGAGCACGACCTATCGGATCGGTGCCGTTCTCTTGGATCTCAAGGATCCGACTATAGTCAAGGCGCGTACAGCTGTGCCTCTCTTCGAACCAGAAGAAGAGTATGAGCGCAAAGGCGTAGTGCCCAATGTGGTCTTTCCTTGTGGTCTCACCATCCGTGGCGGCACCGCTTATATGTACTACGGCGCCGGCGATTATGTTATCGGCGTGGCTACTATGAAGATGGCGGCTCTACTGCGGATGCTCGAGGTCTGATTCCGGCGCTGCATATTTATTTATATTCAAACATCTACATGATCACCAACTGGCATCTCATCGTCCATAATGTCGGCTCGATAATCTCGGCGGTCGCTATATTGGGACTGGCGATATTCATTGTACTGAATAATCCGCGATCTCGTCAGGCCATAATTTTTTCCTTAACACTCCTCTCGATTTTCATCTTCGTCGTTTCTCATGTGATCGGCGTAAATATTGCAGACCCACTCCTTTCCCGCGAAATCCTTATGTTCAATTTGAGCATATTTTTTATTGGCTCACTTATCCTACATTCAATGATGGCTGCTATAGACAAGGAAAAAGAACAGAGAGCTGTTATTATCGCCACTTATACAATTGGTGTAATGTTAACGATCTTTTTTATTATATTTCCTGATCTATTCCTGATGCCTTCCGTGCCAAAAATGTACTTTCCAAATTATTACAATCCGGGCATTCTAAACTGGACGCGTATAGCATTTGTTTATGCCTTTTGTGTTCCTTATGTCACTTATCAATTGGCAAAAGCTTATAGACTTACAACGGATTCTGTTTTACACCAACAACTGAAATATTCAATCGCCAGCATTTTGATCGGTTTCTGCCTCGGATTTATTCCCAATTTTTTGGTCTACAACATAAATGTCGATCCTGTAATCGGTATCTCTCTCTTCTCGCTTTTTACGATTCCTGTGATTTATGAAGCAGTCCGCTATGGATTCCTGAACGTCAAAGTAATCGCCCGCCAGGCCTTCTTCTACAGCCTTGGCGTCATTATCGTCGGCGGCTTTATCACCCTGCTCAATAATTCCAATCTTTGGCTAGCTGAATCATTTCCGGGCTTTCCAGTATGGATCATCCCCCTCACCTCTTCAGTCCTGGCAGTAACGGTCGCCGTAGTCATCTGGCGGAAGCTCCGCGAGGGCGACCTACTGAAATACGAGTTCATCACCACGGTCACACATAAGTTCCGCACGCCGCTCACACATATCAAATGGGCTTCGGAGAATCTGGCGTCAAGTCAACCTCGTGATGATCAAAAACAGCAGCTAGGCTATATTCAGAGTGCCAACACCAACTTGGTGGAACTGACCAGCCTGCTCATGAACGTCTCGGAAACAGAAGGGCGTGATTATGACTACCATTTGGAGCGCGGCGATCTCTCCGTGACCGTCGAGGAAGTGCTCGTCTCTCTGCGAGATCAGCTCAAACAAAAAAACATCATTTTGACCAAGGATCTGGCGCAGGGCTGTTTGGCCATGTACGATGTCTCGCGCATCCGCTTCATCATCCAGACTTTCATTGAAAATGCCATCCACTATACGCCGGACAATGCTTCCATCAATGTATCAGTAGCGAACCAAGGCAAGATTATCCGCTGTTCAGTCACGGACAATGGCATCGGGATACCCAAGGACGAGATCCCCAGGCTTTTCAGCAAATTCTACCGTGGACATCAGGCTCGGCTGGCCGACACTGAAGGGATGGGCATCGGCCTCTTCATCGCCAAAGAGATCATCGCTCGGCACCGTGGTAAGATATGGGTCGAGTCAGCCGGTGCCGGGAAAGGCAGCACTTTCTCTTTTAGCTTGTCGACTGCTTCAAGCGACCGTGGACGAAACAAATGACAGCCTACTCAAAACAACTCATCATCTTCGACCTCGACGGTACATTGACCAGGAGCAAGTCACCGATCGATCATGAAATGGCGGATTTGGTGGTTAATCTGCTCCAGCGAAAAAAAGTCGCAGTGATCTCCGGCGGCGGTTTTCCGCAGTTCCAGTCGCAGTTTCTGGCGTCCTTGCCGGGGAATACGGATAATTTCAGCAATTTGTATCTTTTGCCAACCTCCGGTACCCGCCTCTATGTTTGGAAAGGAAATTGGATAGAGCAGTACGCGGAGAACCTTTCGGTAGAAGAAAAACAACGGATCATGGCGGCTCTCGATACCGCTCTCAAGATGACCAAATATGAAAAACCAACTAAGACTTTCGGGACGCTCATAGAAGACCGTGGATCACAGATCACTTTTTCCGCTTTGGGGCAGAGCGCTCCGGTTGAATTGAAATACGCCTGGGATCCTATGAGAACCAAGAGAGAACGGATGGCGGCCATTCTAAGCGAAAAGCTCCCGGAATTTGAAGTGCGTGTCGGCGGCGCCACTTCCGTTGATATAACCAAGCGTGGCATCAACAAAGGTTTTGGGATACGCAAGCTTGAGCAATTTTTGAAGATCGAGTCCGAAGATATCGTTTTCATCGGCGATGCGTTGTTCTATGGCGGTAATGATTATCCGGCCAAGGCGACTGGCGTCGATTGTATATCCGTCAAAGGACCGGAAGAGACCAAGGAGCTGATCAAGAGCTGGTTAGTTTGAGAGCGATTTTTTGTATTCGTCAATAAGCAACTGCGTGTCTCCTGCCCGACCGCCAGTCTTCGAGCCCAAGACGATAAAGGCGATCGGTTGACCTGCGATATTCATGATCGTGAGCATAGTGTCTCCGGCCTCGGTAGTATGGCCGGTCTTGCCGCCAAGGAAGTCCTTATTGGCGATGAATGGATGGATGCTCACGAAATCATGGGCATTGTGGAGAGTGGTGGTCCCGACCGCAAAATGCGCTGTCCGGCTGATAGCCAATATATCCGGCCGGCTTTTGTATAAGTATTCCGCCAAAGCGAAGAAATCCTTGGCTGTGGAGATATTCCGCGGGCTCAACCCGGAAGGATCGGCGAAGAAAGTGCTGGGCATGCCTACTTCCCAGGCATAGCTCGGCATCAATTCGAGGAATCTCCCTCGATCCGAGCTCGAGGCAAGCGCTTCGGCCGCCACATTGGATGAGTTGAGCAAAAGCGGATAGAGAAGCTCACTCACCGTGAAGCTTTCGCCGCTCGTAAGCATACTGGTGTCGCTAGCCACCTCCGCTTCCTGTTCAGTGATCAATATAGTCGTGGTCGGCGTCATGGTATCGATGGCGGCGATCGCCGTGATGAGCTTGGACATGGACGCTACCGGCAAGACTGCTGTGTCCTTCTTTTCCATTAGTATCTGTCCGGTAGAAACATTACCGACGAGATATGCCAAAGCGGTTACGACTGGCACGGATGGTTTTGCCGATTTTGCCGAAACGTTGGTCGCCACGGCCGGTCCATAGAAGGAAGCTTCTGGTGTTGACGACCAATTTAAGATAGAAGGCTCGCTTGCGACAACTTGGCTATGTTCTGACCGTGATCGAGAGATTTTCATAGCCAATGAAAAGACCACGATTGCAAGGCAGAGGGCAGCCAAAGCTGTAAGATTGCGGTAGCTAACGAACATTGAGTGTAATCATATCAAATATCGGTCGATTCCGATAATATCGGACGTCACCTTGTGACTGATATCGATGGCGTTAATTCCCCCGTTGAGCTAGCGGTGATGCGGCCGTTTGAGTCGGCCGAAATCACGTAGTCGGTATTATAGCTCGATGTGCTTGTATAGAAGGCGTCCGGCTTTGATGGATCATACGGTAATGAAGAGATGTAATCAGGCACGATGCACTGGGCGATATCTCCCAAATAATTTGACACCTCGCTGCTACTTCCCATGACGATGGTGGCTGTCGCGGGTATGCCTGTGGCGAGTCCATTGCAGGTAAATATGCCGCGGTGTTCCGCCATATTTTGATGGATGGCGTTCAAAAGCGCGTTGACGTTGCTCACGCGTTGCGAATCGCGAGCCAGTTTGAATTGGCGGGCTGGATTGACGGCTACCAAGACAACTGCGGCTAGGACGGCTATTATGCCGATGACGACCAAGACCTCGATCAAGGTGAAGCCATTCTTTGTTTTTTTATTATTCATTGTGTTATACGATTAACTTATTTTGATAATGCTTAGCCTAGCAAAACCAGATGAAGAACTGATGAAGAAAGTCTCAAGAAAGGATAAAAAAAGGTTAAAATCCGGATAAATAAAGTCTCAAAATGTTATGAAGATCGAAATGCACCGCCATTTCCTGTGATTTCGTATGTAAAGCACCGTGTCATAATGGTAAACTCAAACCTATGAAAAAATTCCTGCTTTCTTTCGGATTGGTCGTCGTCTTTGCTTTTTATGTGATGTTAAGCTCATCACGATCAGCTAACCAACCGCTGGCTATGGTCTCAAACGTGCCCATAACGTCGACCGTACCCATCCAAATCCCATCGCCATCTCCCATAGTCTCAAAACCAACTGCTAGTCCAGCAACGACAGCAGCTACGTCGAACTCCGTATCTGTAAAATCTGCCCCGAAATCGACGCCAAGCATCTCGCCTAATCCTTCTCCTGTAGTGCCTGCAGCAAATGTCGGCCTTTACAAAGATGGCACTTATACCAGTCCAGTCGTCGATGCATATTACGGGAATGTGCAGATCGCGATCAATGTCAGCGGCGGTAGATTGACAGACGTATCCTTTTTGCAATACCCCAGCGACAGGCGCACATCGCAACAGATAAATTCCCGGGCTATGCCGGCTTTGAAAAGCGAGGCCATTGCCGCGCAAAGCGCGAAGGTAGACATGGTTTCCGGCGCCACTGCCACCAGCCAAGCTTTCGCCCAATCATTATCGACAGTGCTAGCGCAGGCGGCTAATTGATGCCGTCGTCGCTTCGATCACCCGCCAATCATTCACAGACATGAAACAGACTCGCATACTAATGGGCATGCCGATCACCGTTGAGATAATCGGCGATCGAATCGATTCGCAAGCTTTGGAAATTGCCCGCGTATTCGAATATTTCTCTTACGTGGACAAGACATTCAGCACATACAAAGATTTGAGCGAAGTCATGAAAATAAATCGCGGCGAATTGAAGCTGGAAAATGCCAGCCAAGACGTTCAGCAGATATTCAAACTAGCCGAACAAACGAAGGGCGAGACAGACGGCTATTTCGACATCGTCAACCGTAAAGGGATATTTGATCCTTCAGGGATAGTCAAAGGCTGGGCCATACGCAATGCCGTAGATATCTTACGGCGTGCCGGATATGTTAACTTCTATGTCGATGCCGGAGGCGACATTCAAGCGCATGGGTCGAATCGCGAAGGCAAGCCGTGGAGCGTCGGCATCAAAAACCCTTTCAATCAGCAAGAGATAGTCAAGGTTATATATCCGGGGGAGAAAGGCGTGGCGACTTCCGGGACATACATTCGTGGTCAGCATATATATGATCCCAAGGATAAGTCGGGAGAGATCACTGATATCGTCAGCTTGACCGTCATAGGACCGGATGTCTATGAAGCCGATCGTTTTGCAACAGCCGCTTTCGCCATGGGCAAGAAAGGCATCGAATTCATCGAGAAACTTCCCGGCTTCGAAGGTTATATGATAGATGCCAATGCCTTGGCGACCATGACGACAGGATTCGAGGTCTATACTGAGCGCCCGCTTGGCGGAGCAGTTTTCCCGACTGCGAAGCACGAAGGGAAAATCCTGCGGCGCCAAAAGGGCGCTGTGGATGCGTCGTAATAAGGGCGCTAAACAAGAATCAAACATGAAACCAATCGATAACCTTCTCAATAGGATCACCATGTACAAGCTAGTTTTGTACTGCCTAGTCGCCTGGTTGGTCATCGCTGTTGTCTTGGGCTATTTCCATCTCTTGCCATACGCGCCGGAAGCCATACTCTTCTCTACCGCCGTTTTTCTTGCTATTTCTTGGCTGACAAACCGCCTATTCACTTTGGTATTCAAGACGCAAGCCAATACTGAATCCGTCTATATCACAGCGCTCATCCTGGCTCTAATAATTTCGCCGCCATTTTCGGGACAATTTGAATCGATAATGCCCTTCCTCATCTGGGCCAGCATCTGGTCTATGGCTTCGAAATTCATCATGGCCATCAATAAGAAGCATATCTTCAATCCGGCGGCTTTAGCCATAGCTCTGACTGCTCTCACCTTAAATCAATCAGCCACTTGGTGGATCGGTACTCTATATATGCTGCCATTCGTCATTATCGGCGGTTTCTTGATAGTCAGGAAGATCAGACGCGGGGATCTGGTTCTTTCCTTCTTTGTAACGGCCATGATCACTATATTCATAACCATGAACAGATCGGCCGGGATCGGCAGCGGTTTGGAGAAGGTCTTTGTCGAATCCCCGATCATTTTCTTCGCCACCGTCATGTTGACCGAGCCTTTAACGACTCCGCCTAACAGATGGAGCCGGATCCTCTACGGGGCTCTGATCGGGATCCTCTTCGCACCAAACTTGCATTTCGGTTCATTTTACGGAACGCCCGAATTGGCTTTATTGGCCGGAAATGTCCTCTCATTCGCGCTGTCACCGAAGCGCAAATACGTGCTGACCCTGAAGAGCAAGGCCAAGATCGCTTCCGGCACTGGCGAATTCGTTTTCACGTCCGATCGCCCGGTCAAGTTCAAGCCAGGTCAATACCTCGAATGGACTTTGGCTCACGGCTGGCCCGATAGCCGCGGCAACAGACGCTATTTTACTATAGCTTCATCGCCGACGGAGAAAGATGTCCGTATGGGAGTCAAATTCGATTCCAAGAATTCCAGCAGTTTCAAGAAGAATCTGGCGGAATTGCCAGAGGGAGCAACCATTATGGCCGGTCAATTGGCCGGTGATTTCATCCTACCTAAGAACGCCGATAAAAAGCTGTGCTTCATCGCCGGCGGGATAGGCTTCACGCCTTTTCGCAGTATGATCCAGTATATGATCGACAAGAATCAGCGCCGCGATGTGATCGTCGTATATTCCGTGAAGAAGCAGTCTGAATTGGCCTACATGGACCTGCTCGACCAGGCGCGTCAGCGTATAGGTCTTAAAACCGTAGTGACTATATCTGATCTGAAAACGATCTCACCTGATTGGAACGGTCATCGCGGTTATGTAGATGCCGCCATGATCGCCGCCGAGGTCCCAGACTACAATGAACGTCTATTCTATATTTCAGGGCCAAACTCGCTTGTCAAAGCTTGCAAGGATACTCTTTCCAACCTCGACGTTCGGAAGAGCCATATCAAAAGCGACTACTTCCCCGGGTTCGCGTAATGCATTATAATGTCATCACATGATCAAAAGATACTGCTGGAGGCTCTGGTCAGAATACAAATCCTGTTTTAAAAGCAAGCATTTTTGGATATCTTTTACGGCAGCTCTATTCATGTTGGTTGCCGGCTTTGTCATCAGTTCCTATGCCGTTCAATATGCCACCGAAAGCGCCAGCAGTTCAGTCACTGATCTCATTTTGAGCAACGTTCCCGTTGTCGACCTCGACGGCATGTTCGTAAACGGCGCCATTATGATGGTGTTCTTCATGATATTGGTTTGTCTCTGGGAGCCGAAGCGCATTCCCTTCACAGTCAAGACCATTTCGACCTTTATGATCGTCCGTTCGCTCTTCATCATCTTGACGCATATCGGCGCATTTCCGACTCACGCTGTTATTCATCCTTCATCACAAAATCTGATCGTTGACGTTATCGGCGTCAACTTATATTCTTCTTCTTTTTTGGGCAATGACTCATTTTTTTCCGGACACACCGGCTTGCCGTTCCTCATGGCTTTCATATATTACGACAGAAAGTGGTTAAGGATAATATTCATTTCTCTGTCGATGATCTTCGGAGCCGTCGTCCTCCTGGCTCACATACACTATACGATAGATGTCCTGTCGGCATTCTTCATATCTTACGGCATATACCGTTTGTCGAGGCTGTTGTATTCAAAAGACTTTCAGGGAGAGACCAGGAAACAGTTCTGACAATAGCGGTTCGGTCAGACAGCCGCCATGTATATGGTGGCATCTTTCACTGATTTCAATATTTGAGCCGGCTGTTCTGCCAGAGATAAATCCTTTTCCCGCAGATCTTTCAGAGCTTTTATCTTAGATTCTCCATAGGCGAAGACGTGGGCTTCATTCAAGCGCTTGATGATCGCCGGCGTCAGAGTGACGCGGATGAATGGACAGGCTTTGTAGGCCACGACTGATTTTTTTCCTTTCCGATTCTCATGAAGAGCCGGCGAATCAGGCAAAATACCGGCAATATGGCCGTCAGCTCCTATACCGAACTGGCCTATGCTAACATCCGATGAAGCCAAGGCATTTTCGATGTCTTCTGACCAACGCAACTCCGTTTGTTCAAGCGAGAGATCTCTCAAAACCGGTAATGTCCTGACTCCGGTAATGTCGAACTGATTTACGATGAGCTGTTGCCAATTGGAATCGGCATGTCCAACAGAACCATACCGCTCGTCAGTTTGGGACACAGTTAGGTTCTTCAACCGGTTTGGCTTGACATCGTCGCGAATCATAGCCATGACCTTTACAGCGATCGGTATGTTGGATCCTCCAGCGACCAGCCAAAGGACTCTATAGCCGTCATTCAACAGCCCCGCTATCCTTCCCGCGAGATTTCTAATTCCGCCCTCTGGCTCTGTTGCGATGAAATTTATCATTTTGGTGTATCCCATGCCCGCCGAATTGTTTGCGGAGCAGGGCAACGATCTTATTTGAATACTTTTTTTGATTCGCCATAGTATACGATTCTTGTCTGACTTTCAGTGCATCCTCTATGACTCTTACATCCACCCCAAATTCGTGCCCGGTCTTGACCGTCCACTCCCCTTCGCCAGTAGAGTCGATCTTGCCAACTGTGCTCGCCACATCTTCATGTTCGAAAATATTTCGACAGAGGTCGATAAGCCAGCTTCTAACCACCGAACCTTTCTGGTACACTCGCGTCACGTCGGCAAGATTGAGCTTGAATGGACTGGCTTTAAGCACGGCATAACCTTCACCAATGGCCTCCATCATGCCATATTCTATGCCGTTGTGGACCATCTTGACGAAGTGTCCGGCACCGGATTCACCGCAATATGCAAAATTATCACCGGCCGAAAGAGCTTTCATAAATGGCTCTATGAGGCGCCACTTGTCCTTGGGACCGCCGATCATCAGGGCAAAGCCATTCTTTTCGCCCCAGACGCCTCCAGACGTGCCACAATCGAAGTAATAGACCCCTTTCCTAGCCAGACGTCCAGAACGTCGCTGGCTGTCCTTATAGAATGAATTGCCGCCATCTATGACGATATCCCCTTTATTTAGGTATGGCCCTAAATGATCCCTGCCGAATAGAAAATCGTCGACGACCGCATGAGGTAACATTATCCAGAAAATACGCGGCCGATTCACAGTCGCCTCGACCGCTTCTTTGACATCGCTGGTGCCGAATATCCCAGCCTTGCGGATGGCCTTGACCGGCTCCGGAGATCGATTCCAGGCTATGACTTCGAAGCCCTTCTTATGGAGCCGGCGAGCGATCTGCGCGCCCATCCGTCCGAGACCGAAGATGGTGAGAGAGGGTTTATGCATGATGTCGGGTTTCATTGACATTATACTTCAGTTTGCTATCATGTAGTTACATTCGGCATTCGCCGCGGCCCCGCTCACAAGGCGGGGAATATCGTTATAGGTATAACTTTTCAAAACCTTTCTTCACTTTCTTGAAATCATTGCCGTCGATTTTTCCTAGGCGCGTAGATAATCTCCTGTAATCTAAAGTCCTGATTTGGTTGAGACAAACGTACATGTCTTTATTTTCATGGATTATATGCGTGTACCAGGTACCATCTTTCTTTTGTGAAGTCGTCGGTGCCACCAAGAAGAAACTGCCGGATAGCTTTTTTAAGATTAATGCTGGTCTAGAGAACAAGTCACTTTTGCCATTGATTTCAGAACCGACATTTTCTCCGAAACTGACCCACCACAAATCTCTTTCGCTCACAAATGGTGGCGGCCATTTATCATTGCCATGAAGTTTCTCTTTGAGTTTTATCCACTCTAAAAATCTTTTTATCATGAACGGCATTTTACCATAAATTCAGGGATGATACCCAAATATTTACAATCGAATTTGCCGGCCGTTTGGGACGAAGTTGGAACCATTATGCGACAGAAGATGGGGGTGTGTCTATAGTTTTCCCTCAACATCATTCTTTATCATTTTTATTATTTCTGGAAACGTTGGCACATTGAAATGACCGTTCTTGCTCTTGTATACAATGAT